>JBLIMP010000030.1:0-22336 GCA_047638855.1 Cellvibrionaceae bacterium
CAAACGAACTACCTAAGCCTACCCCCACAATAACGGGTGGACAAGCATTCGGACCCGCTAGTTCAACTGTTTCAAGAACAAATTTTTTAACCCCATCTCGACCTACACTAGGTGGGAACATTTGCATGCGACTCATCAGCTCTGCTCCAAACCCTTTCATCGCTAGTGTCAGTTTAACTTTGTCTCCAGGCACAATCTCAGTATGGACGATAGCTGGGGTATTGTCGGCCGTGTTGTCACGTATGAGTGGATCAATCACCACCGATTTACGCAAATCTGCATATCCCTGCTTAACTCCCAAATTGAGTGCTTGCCCTAAATCGCCCTCGACAAAATGAACCTCTTGCCCAATCTCAAGCATCACAATCGCCATGCCGGTATCCTGGCAAGTCGGAATCTGCTCTTGCTTGGCGTAGGCGGCATTTTGCATGAGCGTATTGAGAATAATTCGGCCGGTCTGCGACGCTTCTCGCTGCTCGGCCTCACGCATCGCGTCTAAATAGTCGGCCGGTAATGTGTGTGCTGATTGCTGGATAAGGTCACATAGGGCTTTTTGAATCGTTGAAACAGAAATCTCTCTAATCACTCTATCTGTTCTCCAGAAGTCGTTTTATAACTAACATCAACTTTTTCCCGTAAAACGTTTTTAAACAAAAAAGCTGATGATCAATAGTAATTACTATTGATCATCAGCTTTTTTGTTTATTTGAAGAAAATACCCCAGGAAGGAATCGAACCCTCAACCTACGGATTAGAAGTCCGGCGCTCTATCCATTGAGCTACTAGGGCAAACTAATTAGCTATCTAATTGACTACTGACCTTTGCAGCCTGCCTCACAAAATGAAACAAACCGAAGATAATTGTAATCAACAAACAACAGGTGATGCAAACAGTTGCACAGAGTTAATCGATTACGGGTGATATCCCTTGATAAATTCGCGAAGTACCAATAGTACGCAACACAACATCTGGCGTGCGCCCAATTTCGGCCGAAATTTCACTCACTGTCATCGGCTGATTAGCATTTGCCAACAAAACGCAAAACACAGAGTCAACCAAGGAAGATTTTTGTGCAAAATCTTCTGGTAATTGCTGGAAATAGGTATGAACCACGTACTGAAATCCATCAACACGACGAACCTCACCTGTACTCATATCAACAATATCGACTTCATCAATTTCAGGGTTGAAATAAATATTATCAATCCCTAAAGCCTGCAAGCGAGTCGCTAGGTATGCTTTCAGGTCCATTGTTGACCGGTCCCACCATTCATAATCAATATGAAAGCGGCTGTTTGCATCAACTTGGTTATTCCCTTGAAGGTTTATTTTTGGTCTTCCTGCCATATTTTAATCACAAATCGTATAACTTTAGCTATTAATAGTTAGTGGCTAAAAATAGTCAAAAGTGTGTTGTTTAATTAGAAAGTGTGTTGTTTAGTTAGATAGAGAAGATGCTTCATTCTGATTTAAAAAACAGAATTATTGCATCCGGCTAGCATCAAACTGCCAATATTGATCACCAACTGAAATAAAAGCTGGGTGACGTACAAGTTCCGCAAAGATTACCCCAGATGGTGCCCGACAAAACATATTAATTGCACTGTACAGAGTCTTTGCATGAACAGAGTTTTGAGTGCTTTCACGAGTTAAATCCGGGAACATCTCAGCAAGCAATTCATTGATTGGTCGCTGGCTGCTTCTACGATAAATCGCATCGAGCGCTGCCACTTGATCTGTACCGACAATTATAAGATCATCGTAATCACATCCGATATTTTTCTTTTGCAACTCAAATTTAATGCGTCCATCTTCGATACTAGCAAGGCGCACATACTCTTTGCGCTCTTTTCTGCGTCGGTCACAACCGATAATAACACGCCCCGCTTGATCAGTTGGGGTCAAGTTCACGTACCCACCAACCGGAATGCTATTGCGTTCAAACCAGTCAGCTAAACCGGTAATGTATCGATTTTGACCAGCGACCCAGACAGTAAACTCTTGGCCCGACATATCATCGATAAGCGTTACCAACTGTGTTTGAGAAACACCCAATGGAAACAGCGGCTGTACACGGGACGAAAGTGGCAATGTTCCGCTGGCAAGATGTGGGTAAGTAATTGTAATTTTAACCGTTTGTTTCAAATCAGCCGATTCTATCCCCGACCATTCATCATCAACTTCACGTTCAATCTGCAAAAGCTGAGAGCCAAACAAAGCGCGATCAAATGAAAGGGCTTCGTATTGCAAACGCTCAGGCACACTTTGAACGTCAGAAGGTGTCAAACGATGTAAAAACCACACAACACGGCCGGGTGGCGCTACCTCAACAAAACGTTCATCTTGTTGCAAATGATAATTTAGTGAAAACTCTTGAACGGATGGTTTCACTCCCGGATCCATATCAAGGTCCACTAATATTTCAGGTGTGGTAAGTGGCCCTCCCCCATTCATGTCAAGAATCGCTTCTGCCAAATGCAGGTGACCTACATTTACTTCAGAGAAGAGAGATTTAACAAACCATTGGCCTGCCAAACGAACAAACTCTTCATGATCATCGAGACGATGTATTAATGCTTCAGCAACAATGTCTTCGTGAAAAGCCATCAGTTTTTCAACATCTGGTGCATCAGTTTGAAGCGAAGGCAATCCATCGCCAATGTTTAATGGGTGGTCTATCTCTAGCTCAGATGCAAACTCCTTAACACAGCCGACAGCAAAGCTAACTTCAACCGCTTTGAATTCACCATATTGTGGATTTTGCGCACTGCGAATACCCGCGACTTCACCATGGGCGAACTGCATCGAAGGGAAAATAATCTGATCGCCAATGCTATAGCTCAATGATGGCTGATAGACGGTTCGTCCTTCTAGTCGACGTTGAAACTCCAATTTCTCGGCTTCAATACGAGCCTCAATAATGGCACGTACCAGTGTGGTTAATTGTTGCGGCTCTTCAGTATCTATCAGATATTGATATAGGTTTTCAATATCAATATCTGTTATTTTGAAGGATGATGAGGTCCAGTATTCTGAATCACTTGTCCGAATCTGTGTCACTGTGCTCTCCTGATTGAAAGGAATTGAAATTTGCAAATTTAGGTACTCTCTATGATTTATGCTGAACCAATTGATTATAGCTCTCAGGTCCGCTTTTCGCAATTTGCCTACACAAGATTTAGGGTTCTGTTGAAGAATTATTTCTCTGGTACAGAGCTTTTTTGCTCCATGCAAGAGTCTGCCTAACAATTTGAGCAACAATTATTATTTAAGGTCTGAATCACATATGAGTTTTTTTGATCTCTAGACTCTTTAGTTGACTTTCAATTGCTATCCTGCAAAACTCAAAAACCTATGGCAAAACTTACCCATTTAGAAATTAATCGCTTTAGCCGACACCTTATCTTGCCAGATGTTGGCATAACGGGTCAGCAAAAACTGAAGGATTCGGCCGTACTTTGTATCGGAGCTGGTGGATTAGGTTCGCCAGTACTCATGTATTTGGCCGCTGCTGGCATCGGCCGAATTGGTATTGTTGATTACGATGTCGTAGACGTTACTAATTTACAACGCCAAATTATTCATGGCACAAAAGATGTCGGTCGGCCGAAAATCGATAGTGCCGCTGATCGGCTAGCCGATATTAACCCACACCTGATCATCGATAAGTACGAAGTTCCATTCACTTCAGCAAACGCACTCGAAATTATCGAGTCCTATGATTTAGTGGTTGATGGAACCGACAATTTTCCTACCCGCTATTTAGTGAACGACGCCTGCGTTATTACTGGCAAACCCAATGTGTATGGCAGTATCTTCAGATTTGAAGGACAGCTATCAGTATTTGGTGCACCCGAAGGACCCTGTTATCGCTGTTTGTTTCCTGAGCCCCCCCCCCGGGGCTTAGTGCCCTCCTGTGCTGAAGGTGGAGTTTTGGGGCTTTTGCCAGGCACAATCGGAGCAATGCAGGCAACAGAAGCGGTAAAATTATTATTGGGAATCGGCCGGCCGATGATCGGCCGGCTGATGATTTACGACGCCTTAGAAATGGACTTCATGGAATTAAAAGTCGAAAAAAAGGCAGATTGCCCCGTTTGCGGTGAAAATCCAACCGTAACAGAGCTAATTGATTATGAACAATTCTGTGGCATGCCAGCGCATGATCATAGTGATTACACAACAGGAGATTCAGATATGTTTGGAAAATCAACCGTTCCTGGAATTACCGTCCACGACTTAAAAGCCCGTTTAGATGCTGGGGAAAAAATTAGAATCCTAGATGTACGCGAACCGCACGAGTGGGATATTACTAATCTTGAGAAATATGGGTCATTTCTCATTCCAAAAGATGCAGTCGTCGGCCGGGCAGATGAGCTTGACCGAGAAGTGACGACGGTTATTCAGTGTCGTAGTGGCGGCCGAAGTGCAGATGTCATTCGTTGGTTACAACCCCTAGGTTTCAATAATTTATTAAATCTAGAAGGCGGTATCAACCTTTGGGCCAAAGAAATAGAAGAGGATATGCCAACCTATTAGATCAAAGTCAGAAAATTAGATCCAGTCCCCTAAAAAGGTAAGGAAGGATTTTCGACCAACATCTGGCTTTTATATCTAAAAATAAACTAGGAGATCATTATGAAAGCAACCTGGAATGGGGCTGTTATCGCCGAAAGTAACCACACAGTTGTCGTAGAGGGCAATCATTATTTTCCAGCTGATTCAGTTAATCAAAAATGGTTTGCAAAAAGTGAACGCACGACAGGTTGTCCTTGGAAAGGGACCGCAAGTTATTACAACCTTGCAGATGGCAATGGAGCTGAGGCGAAAAACGCAGCTTGGTATTACCCAGCTCCAAAAGATGCAGCAAAAAACATCAAAGATCATGTGGCTTTTTATTCTGTTGTGAATGTAACTGAATAACACTTTAGCCAGTTAGCTTTTCAAGCTAACTGGCTAAAACTACAAAACATACGGAGATAACAACAAAGATGATTAATTTGGGACTTGCGTTCGGTGGAGGGGGCGCAAGAGGTGCCGCTCATGCTGGAATACTGTACGAACTCGATACAATCGGTTTAAAGCCGGACTTAATCACGGGAACTAGCATCGGGGCTGTAGTTGCTGCATTAGCCGCTTTTTCAAAAACTCCCGAAGAAATCCATCAGTTTTTTACCAAACTAACTTTAGGCTCCCTTTATAATTTACCTGGAAAGAATCCGTCCCTTTCTAGTTTGGCGCGTTTTGAGTCAGTGTTGGTCGAGATGCTTGGCCGGCCGGACTTTAGCGAATCAACCATTCCCTTTTCAGTGGTTGCAACCAACCTTTCCACCCGACAAGAAGTAGTGCTTGGCGAAGGGGACGTGGTCTCGGCCGTTATGGCTTCAATGGCATTCCCGATTTTATTACCACCCGTTGAACGCAACGGACTGCTTTTAGTCGATGGCGGATTGGTTAACAATGTACCGTTTGATGTCGCCCGTGCTAGAGGGGCGACCGTTGTTATTGCAGTTGATTTGGGAAATTCTGCTCCCTATGGATCTGAGCCAACTATAGGCACTGCTAATGGACTATGGGGGCGGGCGATTAACGCCACAAAAAAACGGCCAACATTTCAAGTAATGACCGCTGTGACTGATATTATTACAGAACGTTCAATGCAGGCCCGCATGGCTATCTCGCCACCAGATCTTCTTATCCGCCCTTTGATGAATCATGTAGGTCTAATTGACTTTGACATGACTCCGGCCGCAGTCCTGGCTGGGCGCCAGTCTATACGGGAAAACCCTGAAATGATTGAAAAACTTCGCCAATGGTGTAAAAATCCCCCGAATAGTATTCAAATATAGAGGTAAACATGGAACAGATTCTTGGCATTGATGTGGGCGGCAGTGGTATTAAAGGGGGGCTGGTTGACCTTGAAAAAGGGGAAATCACTTCAGAACGAGTCAGGATAGATACCCCGGCCGGTTTTTCTATCGATGATATTTCAGCGGCTATAAAAGAAATTGTTCAAACCTTCGATTACAAAGGAAAAGTTGGGGTCGGTTTTCCAGCTCCTGTTCGGCTCAATGACGGGGTTGTACTCGCCCCCCCCACCGCGCATCATTACCCTGGTTGGAAAGGCAAATCAGCCTCAGAATCCTTTTCGGCAACGACCGGTTGCGAGGTCACTGTCGTCAATGACGCAGATGCGGCCGGGCTTGCTGAAGCCAAATATGGAGCAGGTATGGGCGTTAAAGGAACAATAGTCGTTATTACCTTAGGTACCGGAGTTGGGTCAGGCTTAATCCACAATGGGCAACTTATACCCAATAGCGAATTTGGGAAACTGTACCTAAAAGGGCATACAGAGCATGCAGAGCAATACATGGCCGGCCGAATAAAAGATGAACAAGGTTTGTCCCATACTGAATGGGGAAAACGGGTAAACGAGTATTTGGTCTACCTAAACTGGTTGATTACTCCAGAAATGATTATTTTGGGTGGCGGCATCAGCAGAAAGTTTGAAAAATACAAAAAAGTTATCGATGTAGACACACTTGTCGTGCCAGCAACCATGCGGAACAAAGCAGGCATTATTGGCGCCGCAGCCGCAACCCAACAAAAATAAATTAACGCCCAGAATTTTAAGATCGCTAAAACGGCGAAAATATCAGCCTACAACACAACTTTTAATCATCTTATTAAAGCTGGCAGAACGAACCATTAAGGGGTTAAGATGCAACTCTTTGAATTGTGTCATAAGTACGACTAGTACATAGCCTATACGCAGTTTCTTGTACACAAATACCAATGATTGAGCTAAAATAAGCCTTCTAGTCAGTAAGTCAATTGATTCGAAATCTACAAAGTGGCGTAGCTGATGCTAGTAAATTAACATGACATAATCGCCAGCATGGCATAATCGTTTGGTAAGTATCAGGCAATCATTGGGTAAATCGAATCTGTAAACCTTCATAATACCTTGGTCTATTTATACCCACAGGTTTAATGGAGAAACCCTAAATGAATAATTTGATGATTACAGGTGGTGCTGGTTTTATTGGCTCAAACTTCGTCCTTTACATGATGGAGAAGTACCCAAATTACAAGATTGTTGTCTACGACAAACTCACCTATGCAGGAAACCTCGATAATCTTCGAGAAGTGTCACATTTACAAAACTATACATTTGTTCAAGGTGATATTTGCGACGCTAAAGCCGTGGCCGAAACAGTTCGGGCACACAAAATCGATACCCTCGTCAACTTTGCGGCCGAAACACACGTTGACCGGTCGATTCTCGACCCAGATGCATTTGTTCGCACAAGTGTAAATGGAACGTGGGTACTCTTGGAAGCGGCTAGAAAATTTCAACTTGAGCGTTTTCACCAAATTTCAACTGATGAAGTATATGGTGATATTCCAGAAGGAAAATCTTCAGTAGAAGGTGACCCTTTAGAACCACGAAGTCCATATGCGGCGAGTAAAGCCAGTGCTGATTTAATGGTTCAGGCGTATCACACAACATATGGGCTTCCCACGACGATCACACGTGGCTCAAATAACGTTGGACCATATCAATATCCAGAAAAAGTTATACCTCTGTTTACAACAAACGCGCTTGATGGCAAGTTGTTACCCGTTTATGGAGATGGCAAGCAAAAGCGTGAATATCAATATGTGACAGACCATTGTGAAGCGATCGACGTAGTGCTACACAAAGGTAATATCGGTGAGATCTATAATGTTGGAACGGGTGTAGAAGTTGAAAACATGCGAATGGTTGAAATCTTACTTGAGACCTTAGACTGTTCTCGTGACCTAATACAACATGTAACAGACAGAGCAGGCCATGATCGTCGTTATAGTCTGAACATCGACAAGGTCAAATCATTGGGGTGGAAACCACGTCATGATCCAGAATATGCTATTCAAAGAACAGTAGCGTGGTATCGGGATAATGAATGGTGGTGGCGAAAAGTTCGCAATGAGGATTTTGACAAGTATTACCAAACACAATATGGTGATCGTTTAAAAATATAAACTGCGGAGTGAGGAAGATAATTGAAGCAAGTGCATATTTATGCCTTGCTTTTAAACATCGTACTAATCTCCGCTGCTTAACCAAGCATAATATAGGTCAAACGGACAAGTCAATATGGCAGTTATGCTTGGCAGAAAAACAGAATTCATTTAGGAGATTAGATACAATGAGTGATGATACAGTCGCTGCTACCCAAAAAAGTCGGGTAGACGGAACAAACGGAGAGCTTCTTTACCACGGGTACAACATCCTTGATTTAGGAGAAAATGCAGATTTTGAAGAGGTTGCTTATTTGTTATGGAACAATGCATACCCAAATGCCGAGCAACTTAAAGCATTTGATGTTGAGTTAAAGACATTGCGGCTGCTTCCGGCCGCAATTTTGACGATGCTAAAGGGATTCCCAAAAGAAGGTAGCCCAATTGCGGTACTACGCACAGCAGTTAGCGCCATGAGCCTGGTTGATCCAGAAGCTGACAATGTCAACATGGCAAACTCACTAGACATTGCCAAAAAACTAACAGCCGTGATTCCAACCATCATTGCCGCATGGGAGCGCATTCGCAATGGGAATGAACCCATCACCCCACGTAGTGATCTAAACCATGCCGCTAACTTTTTGTACATGTTCACAGGCGAAGAAGCTTCACCTGAAGCAGTAGACGCTATCGATAAATACTTGGTACTGTTGGCTGACCACGGTTTTAATGCATCTACTTATTCAGCCCGTGTAACCACAAGCACAATGTCTGACATGTACTCGGCGATTACAACCGCTATCGGTACGCTAAAAGGACCCGCACATGGCGGTGCGACGCAAGCGGCCATGCAACAGTTCATTGAAGCCCACGATATGGGTGCAACCGAGTTCTTTGACATGTGCATGAGCACCGGCCGACGTATAATGGGTATTGGACATCGTGTGTATAAAGTGGAAGATCCACGTGCAAAGATTTTACGCCCCTTGGCAGAAAAGCTTGCAGCTAGTCACGAACAAGGTTACTGGTTTGAAGTGGCTTTGGGTGTCGAGAATGCGGCCAGAGCGAACGCATATTTTATCGAACGCAACCTGTTTCCAAATGTCGATTACTATTCAGCTCCAGCACTTTACATGCTGGGAATCCCAATGGATTCATTCACATCGATGTTTGCTATGAGTCGTGTTGTAGGTTGGACTGCTCATGTACTTGAGCAAATGGAGCACAATCGTTTGATCCGGCCGATTGCAAATTATGAGGGGCCAACCGACTTAAAAATCGGCGGTTAATCTTAGAATCGCTTATCGGCAAATTAGTTTAAAAGCGCGACAAATGTCGCGCTTTTTTTATGCCTATCTGCTTTTAAAAAGAGGTAAGCGTTTGATTGGGAAGCTGGTTTACAATATTTGGTAACGGATAATAATCTTTTGCACTATTTGGAGATTCCCATGGCTCAGCGAGCATTTTTATTACTTTTCATAAGTTTACTTCTTGCCATTTCAGCTTGTACAAACGGTACAAGTGATGAGGCGTTTACCCCTGAAGTAGTGTCTGTCGTCACGGCTCCTACTGCACTCCCAACAACGACCCCTTTGCCTCCACCACCAACAATACCCAATGCTGTTTTAGAAGATGAAAGCAGCGGGGTTAAAGATGATTTGTTGCCTGATTTAGAGGTGAGTTCGGCCGGAATTCATACAGAAATTCCAAACGACTGTTTTAATGAAAGTTTTGCGTTGGGAATCCGTATTTGGATTACAAATTTAGGCAGCGTACCAGCCGGTCTGTTTGATGTAGCTATTAATGGGCAGATGGTGAGTTTTGAGGGTGAAATCTTTCCAGGTGATCGGGGCACTATTTGGGTCACAGGGTCTACGACAAGGGCTGAAATTATTGTTGACCCAAACAATGCAGTAATTGAAAGCAACGAAGATAATAATTTTTTTGACGATGTTATTCCGATGCCCACGCCATCGCCTAACTGCACACCTACTCCTGAATCAGAACCCATCGCAATGCCGATTGATGAGATTGAGCTCCAATGGATCGTTGGCGGGTTGGCAAAACCTCTATTTCTAACCCACGCGGCTGATAGTCGGCTTTTTATTGTGGAGCAACAGGGAACGATTCAGGTCATTACCCCTGATGGTGCAGTTGGAGACAGCCCGTTTTTAAACATAATTGACCGCACCAACTCAAGTCGAAATGAGCAGGGGCTACTTGGTTTAGCCTTCCATCCGAATTATCAGCAAAACGGCCGGTTTTTTGTAAACTACACTCATGCTGATGGCAGTACAGTGGTATCTGAATTCAATGTATCGGCCGATCCTAATCTAGCAGATGCCAATTCTGAGCAACAAATTTTAAAGATCGCGCAACCCTACGCCAATCACAATGGCGGCATGGTTGGCTTTGGACCTGACGGTTATTTATATATCGGGTTGGGAGATGGGGGCAGCCAGAATGACCCTGAAAATCGGGCCCAAAATCTGAATGCACTGTTGGGCAAAATCCTGCGAATTGACATTAACACGGGAGATGCGTATGGAATCCCGGCCGATAATCCGTTTGTGGCTAACGATTCAGCTCGCAATGAAATATGGTCATATGGCTGGCGAAATCCGTGGCGTTTTAGCTTTGATCGCCTGACTGGAGAAATGATCATTGGGGATGTGGGGCAAAACGAAATTGAAGAGATTAGTCTAAACCCGGCCGGAGTTGGCGGGCTTAACTTTGGTTGGCGCATTTTTGAAGGGAATGAATGCAATTTAGATGATTGCAGCACAGGCAGCTTACAACCGGCCATCGCCCAATATGTACATGTAGACGGTCATTGTTCAGTGACCGGTGGCTATATGCACCGTGGCACCGAAAATAGAGCATTATACGGCAACTACTTCTTCGCAGACTATTGCTCAAGCCAAATATGGCGGCTATTCCCAAATGAGAGTGGCGGTTACGATATGGCGGCATTAAGTCGGCCGGGCTTTTTCATTTCAAGTTTTGGTGAAGGTGTAAACGGGGAAATCTACGTGATGAACCAAGTAGGCGGTGAAATTTACAAGATTGTATCTGTAAGCAAATAGAGGCTGAGGGGCAGCTATAATGCGGCGTGCTCAAGACACATCTTGCCCCTATTTTTCTAGGTAGATAAGACCCTCTACAACACTGATTGGGTATTTTTTAATGCGGTAGTTTTCATCACCCACACACCGGCCGGAAACGAGATTAAACTTCCACTGGTGTACCGGACAGTAGGCATGGCCACGATGTATTTCCCCTTCGCGAAAATCGCCGCCAGCGTGGGGACATTTAGCCGAAAAAGCGATTAGCTTTCCATCAACTTTAGTCACAACAACAGCCCCATTTGCTTCAGGTTCAATGAACTCGAAAAAAATGGGGCTGTTTTCTTTTACACTGTCGGCCAGGATATGGGTACAAATCATTCGGCCGATATTATGGCACGGTTCGGGCCAACTGACTAATGGGCTGAAAGCTGTGCGCCTGGCTGGTCATGAATCGCAAGTGTGCTCATTAAGCCATCGCTAAACTCATTTAACCCTTTAATGGTCACTGCAATATCGTTCTTGCGGAATTTCAAAACAATTTTGTCAACGGCTGCTACAGCGGTGCCGTCCCATAAGTGAGCTTGAGTCAGGTCAAGCTCAACACTTTCGAGCGGCTCATTAAAATCAAACTGTGCAATAAATTCTTCAGTGCTAACAAAGAACAGTTGCCCAACAACATGATAGGTCCGCTGGGTTTTGGCCTCGTTTAATGAGCTGATTACCGTGATAAGCTTGGCGATTTTGCGAGCAAAGAAGAGGCAACTGAGTAACACACCCACCAGCACACCAAAAGCTAGGTTATGGGTATAAAGCACTGTTCCGACCGTGGCTAGCATAACGATACTGTCGCTTTTGGGATAAATGATCAAGCTTCGGAAGCTGCTCCAGTCAAACGTATTAATCGATACCATAATCATGACCGCGACGAGCGCACCCATCGGGATGATTCTAAGTACTGGGTTTAAAAACAGAATGAAGATGAGTAGATACAGCCCGGCCGAAAGTGTGCTAAGCCGAGTTCGGCCGCCACTGCCAACGTTGATAATCGATTGACCAATCATCGCGCAACCAGCCATCCCACCAAAAAAGCCAGTAATGACGTTGGCGATCCCTTGCCCTCTGGCCTCGCGGTTTTTATCACTGCCGGTGTCAGTCAGGTCATCAACAATAGTGGCCGTTAACAATGATTCGATCAGGCCGACCAATGCTAGAGGAATTGCATACGGGAGCACAATCATGAGTGTTTCAAGATTAAAAGGGACCTGTGGCAATAAAAATACGGGAAGTGTTGAAGGCAATTGCCCCATATCTCCCACGGTGCGTAGTGGACTGTTCATCAAGATTGCAAAGATCGTAATGCCAGCAATCGCGATAAGAGGAGACGGGATTGTTTTGTTGATATAGGGGAATCCGTAAATAACCGCAAGGCCGATTAAAACAATCGGGTAGATGATCCAGCTCTCACCATAAAAATGTTCGAACTGAGCCTGAAAGATCAAAATGGCGAGTGCATTTACAAATCCGATCATCACCGCTTTTGGAACAAACTTCATGTATCGGCCGAGTTTAAATACGCCAAAAAGAATCTGGATGAGTCCGGTTACAATGGTGGTAATGAACAGGTATTCGATACCGTAGTCTCGAACAAGGGTGACCATCAGTAGGGCCATTGCCCCAGTAGCCGCACTAATCATGGCCGGCCGGCCGCCGGTGAATGAGGTAATAATGGCGATGCAGAAGCTGGCGTACAGACCGACTTTTGGGTCAACGCCAGCTAAAATGCTAAACGCGATCGCTTCAGGAATAAGGGCCAATGCAACAACAAGTCCGGCAAGTAAGTCGCCACTCATATTGCTAAACCACTCGTTTTTGATGGTGTCGAGGGAAAATTGTTTTGTGTTTATCATGATGTCCTATATTTTGTATGCTTAGGAACGGAAATTAAATAAAACAACGAAGTTGTTTCCCCCGTTCCTTCTAAACTGACGATCTAATTACTTGTTTCATATAATCGTCAGTCCTTAGCAGGCGTGCAAAATACACGAAACAAAACAGCTCTAATCTGAGTCTGCGTACTTGTGACTGCTAGGGCTACCCCCCGAAAGACGCAAAGCGATCTCACGCTTAAAAGACTTTAATGGGCGGTATTCAGTTGGATATTTTATTGGGAATTAGGCTTTTTGGGTTTCAGGTTGCCTGATTGCAGATCTACTAAAGGTTGATTTCAATGACCCATTAGGATGCAAATTAAGATCAGACAGATTTTCAATCATACAAGAGTGTCCATTATACACTTTCACACATTACTATGGCTCAATGGTTACATAACCGTCTTTCAGAATTTGCCTTTATTTTTCAAAATCAGCCTCAACTATATCTATATCGTCTTAAAATCTTACAAGGGTATTAAGCACTTGAAGTAAACGGTATAAAATTCAATCTATGCGGTGTCAGTAGTGTATGTGGGGATCAAAATCAATACCTACCGAATTTTGATCCTCTCAATTGTCGGTTATTTGATTATAATGAGTCGACAACCTCGATTACTACAAATAGGCTTCTAGGTAAAAGAGCTGTTTGGTTCGAATCCAAACGGTTTATAGCTAAGTGGCTTAACTATAAGATTAGGAGAACTCCCAATGAAAACGTTTACGAAACCATCTGATCAAGAAATCAAAACGATGTTGACGACTGAGCAATATCAAGTCACCCAGAATGAAGCAACGGAGCGGGCTTTTACCCATCCGTATAACAATAACAAAGCGGCCGGCATTTATGTCGATATCGTTTCTGGAGAACCCCTGTTTAGTTCAGTAGACAAGTACGATTCTGGCTCAGGGTGGCCAAGCTTCACCCGGCCGATTGACCCTGAATTTGTCGTCGAGAAAGTCGACAGTCGTTTATGGATGTCTCGCACAGAAGTTCGGTCAAAGCACGGAGACTCTCACTTAGGACATGTTTTCCCTGACGGCCCGGCCGAAAACGGGCTGCGCTATTGCATGAACGGTGCCTCGTTAAAGTTTATTGCCGTTGAAGAATTAGAGGCTGAAGGATACAGTGAATATTTAAGCTTATTCAACCAAGCTTAATTTAGAGTTTAGGTTGATATAAAGGCCAGATTGGTGTGCGTTTCAAACCAATCTGGCCTTTTTTGTTTTGTGCTTTAGATAAGGCTAAAAAGGAAAATTACAACTATGGGTGTCATGATTGACGGTGTTTATAGGCTTGACGACGAGCTAACCACAACTGATGCTTCCGGCAATTGGCAACGGGCGAAAATGGTATTGCGCCATTGGGTCACGGCCGATGGGTCGGCCGGACCCACAGGTCATGCTGGCTTTAAAGCTGAATCAGGCCGTTACCATCTTTATGTCGCATGGAACTGCCCGTGGGCACACCGCACGCTGCTGGCCCGTTTGTTTAAAGGATTGAATGCGCATATTTCGATTTCTGTGGCGTTGCCTCGCCGGACAGATCAAGGGTGGGTGTTTGATGCGGCCGGTGAGTTTAGCGACCCGTTGCTGAGCGTGCGCTCTTTGCACGAGGTGTACGGGATGGAGCCAGAGCCGTATACCGGCCGGATCACCGTTCCGGTACTGTGGGACAAAGTGAAAAAGCAGATTGTGAGCACGGAGTCGGCCGATATTGTGCGTATGCTCAACACCGCTTTTGCGGCCGTTGTAGACAACGATCTTGATCTGTATCCAGAGGGATTGGCGGCCGACATCGACCGTTGGAACGATCTGATTTATGCGACAGTCAATAACGGCGTTTATCGGGCGGGGTTTGCGAGTAGCCAAGAAGCGTATGCATCAGCCGCACATGGGGTGTTTGAGACGCTTGATTTAATCGATGAACAACTAAGCAAAACCCGGTATTTAACCGGTGATCGATTGACGGAAGCGGATTTGCGCCTGTTCCCGACGCTGGCCCGTTTTGATGTGGCCTACTATTCTGCCTTTAAGTGCAATTTGCGCAGGCTGGCCGATTACCGGAGTTTATGGCCGTACGCTCGTGAGATTTACCAAATAAAGGGTGTGGCTGAGACGGTTCGGTTTGATGTATATAAACGGGGGTATTTTTCGCCTAGTAAACAGCGGAATCCGTTGGGGATTGTGCCAATCGGGCCGATTGAGCCGGAGCTTGAATGGGGGAAGATGCACGGCCGGAAGTTGTTGGAGATTTGAGACTAATTGTAATGGGTGTGCGGATTTTAGCTGTGTAAATGGATGATTTGTTGTAACTGTTCAGCACCTGTTTGTAGGTGTGGCTTCAGCCATTGTTTTTCCGGCTCAAGCGACTAAAGTCACACCTACAAACTCGATTTTTTATACAAATTGGTACATTTTCGTATAATTAGCTTTACAGATACTTTTTGTCAAAGTATCTGCTGACTATTTTTTAAGTTTAATTTTTTGACTCTCATTGGTAGTTTTCCAGAAGGGGAAAGCTTTTATGGAGCGGAAGACATGGCGGGGAATGTTTTGGAATGGACAAGTAGTCGTTTTGTAGATTACCCGTATGATGCGAGTGATGGGCGGGAAGATTTAATGGCCGAAGATGATGTTCGTCGCGTGGTGCGCGGCGGGTCGTGGTTCAGCGATGCTAACAGTAGTCGTGCGGCGGTTCGCTCTAGGCTCATTCCCGCTAGTCGTGGCTTCGATCTCGGTTTTCGGGTGGTTGTGTTGTCGGCCCCCCCGTCTCTTGCCTAGTACTATTCACGGGGCCATTTGACCCGCCATCCTGAGTGAAGTGAAGGATTCAATTCCTAAAACCGTCGGAAGTAATCCTCTCTACCCTTCTGAACCGTCACATACAACACCAAAAGCATAAAGAGCCCCATCAACAGCATCGCTAAAATCGTCAACCCACCAAACGCCCCCCAACTACCAGAAGCCAATCCCGCCAAAACACCAACCCCGATTAAGGCCAACGCCCCGATCAAAAAGTAAAGCCCCACCTGCCATGTCCGTTTCATCGATGGGATTTTTTCACCCCAGCCATGCCCCGTTACCCCGTTTAAAAAGACCATGCGGGTGCGGTCATCCTCATCCAGATACCACGTACTCCAAACCGGAATCAGCATCTGCGTCCAGTTTTGCTCTTCGATCTTTGGTGCCCAGTTGAAATTGCGCACCTGATCAGCCCGACAAGCGGCCTGAACGTCCGACTTGGCTCGCTCCATTAGGACAGGGAGCATGTCGTTGACGGCATCGGCCGGAATGCGGCTGGGCAACACAAAGGCGGCCGGTTCAGCCTCACGTTGCGCGTACGGCGCAGCGGCCTGCACAAAACGATCTCCCGATTTGCGTAGCTGAACCAAATTCCAAAAATGTAGTTCATCTTCAATGGCGTCAGCCGGAAGATTGTCATAGCGCAGGGTCAGCTTGCCCGCCCGCCCCTCCCAATCCTTTTTCGTGCGTGTTACCTGCTCCGTAGACCATGAACTGCCACGTAGTTTTTCGCGTGACGAAACCACATCATAGTCAAAGCCAGCATCCGCCATCCAGGACGTTTCAAGCGTGGTGTCCATCAGCCAAGCGGGGACATAGACCAAGCGCAACCGTTGATTGAGCTTTTCTGTCACAAGGTCGGCCGGGGGGAAATAGAATTTACTGACCCACTTTTTTATTTCATAACCGGCATGTTTTCGCTCTTGTTTTAGACTCAGAACCAACTCTGGCGGTGCCAAATGAGGCGGCCGATCCACCTCTGGATCGATCTGTTCAATCATCACCGCACCGCAATGGACGCACGACTGCGACATCATGTCGGCCGGTTGCATCAGCGAAATTCCACAGTTGTTACAGCTCGCCAGCAAAAGCCCATCGTCCCAACCCATCTCACTTAAAACCGATGTGTGATCACTCATCTGCCCCCTCCCCATGTTCAACCTCATCTTCTAAATCGTCTGTGAAATCAGACCCTTTTGTCAACTTCTCGTTCCACTTGCTCTTTTGCAGATTGAACCCCATAAAGTAAAAGATGCCGGTTAAGACAATCGCTGTTAGCGTTAAAAATCCACCGACGGCAAACACAATGCCTGAGGCCTCTGACTCGCCGATCAGCGTCAGAATCGCGGCCACAGCAAAAGCGAGCATGGCCGGGATGGCGCTGAGCAAGCTGGTTCGTCGTACTTTCATCCAATCAACCGGCCGTTGACCAAAAACTTTCCCCGTTTGTCCGTTAATGACTATGCGGTATGTTTTGTTGTCAAACTGGTACGAGGCCATCAAAACAGGAATCAGAATATAACGCCAAGACTCATCGTAAAAATCGAGCGCCATGCTGAAATTGCGAATTTTCGAACTGCTTGCCTGGTTTCGGCATGCTTTGCGCGTCGCCTCACGGAAGGCGTTACGCCCTAACCGCCAAGCGTGTTCCAGCTCAATGTCATACGCTTGGGCGATGCTACCGGCCAAAAAATCGGGATCATACGAAACAAGTCCATTCATGTTGTAGTTGCCCAGTTCAGATTTAAGCTCTTCGCTGATCCGTTTTGATCCGCTGATCAGATGATCGTCAAAGGTTAAGTTGGCGTTGCCGCTCTCCCATCGCCACACTGTTCTTGTTCGACGGTTTTTGCCGCTCCCTGTTGTGACGGTGTGGCCCACTTCTGCCTTCCACTCAGCACTGCTGCGGGCGTCAAAGGTCCAGAATGGGAGAAAAACGCGATCTGGCTCCACGTTGGCGACAAGATTGTTGAGCTTTTCCGGTAGCAGCCATGATGCTGAAAACCATTTGCCTAAGATCGCTTCGAGCTGTTCTTGGTTCACCTCAACCGGAATAAGCGCAGAAGGCCGGAGCACGTCTTGCACTTTTTCTGTTTGCACCACCCGTGACGAGCCGCAAAAGGCGCAATTGTGGGTCAGCATGTCGGGCGAGACTGATTCTTGCGTGCCACAGTTCTGGCACACCACATCGACCCGCTCAGCCGTTCCCCAGCCTTCGTTTGCGGCCGCCAGCGTGGTGACCCTAAACTCTTGTTCGTCCGCTTTCCGGCCGACTTTGGCCCCGGCCGGAACCTGTTGATAGCCGCAGAATTTGCATTCCAACACCCCTGACTCTGCGCTAAACGCACTGCCTCCGCTACAGCGGGGACAGCTAAATTCAACGACTGTTTCGTGGTCAATGTGGTTTGCTGGGGCGGGGATGAAGATCGTCACGCCGTCACGCCCGCTTTCGGCCGGAATATAGCCATCTGGCGGAAATTTGTGAAAGGCAGCGGCGCTGTTGTCTAAAATCGGTTGAGGGGCTTGGATCGAATCAGGTGCTTTGGACATATGGGGGTTAAACGTGACCGATGGCAGTGAGCGCCATTTAGGCCAATTTCGCCAGATTTAAAGCTAAACTATCAATTGTTTTAGCGACTGTTCTGACTATAAAATTTTTAAATGATAAAACCAAATCGTATAATGATATGAAACTGTATCTGAAGTGAAAATATTTTCAATCACCCCGTACTGTCTTTAGCAATTAACGCAGCTTGCCACAAATGAGATTTGCGACCCTGAGATTTGCGACCTAATGAGAGGAATTTGTTTATGAGACCACCCATCTGTGCATTATGTAGTGATCGGTTCGACCCCCAAGAAGGCGGGGTGGTTCGTTTTGCAGACTATGAGCCGCTCCCAGAAGGGATAGCGGGGCATCCCAACGGGCTTGAATGGTTTTGTGGCCGACACTTTGATGACGCAAAAAGGGTTGCTTATTTGACCAGTAAAGAGGCGATTGCTGAATTGTGGATGAACTCTGGAAATAGCTGCGGCGGTTGATACGCAATTCGTAAGGGTCGAAGGCCTACGGGCTTCGACCCTTACCCCTGTATTACATCACCGGGCTACTCCCCCAACTGCCGCAACGCACCTGTGTCTAGCACATGCAGCCGGCCGTTTTCTTGCCCTACAATTTCCTGCTTTTTTAAATGGCGCATCGCCCGATTGGTACTTTCTCGTGTGGCGCCAATCATGCTGGCTAATTCTGTCTGGTTAAGATTAATGTCGAGCACAACATCATCCCCTTGTTTCGACCCAAAATCATCCATGAGTTTGACTAAAAGTTTCGCGAGTCGTTCGCTTACGCTTTGCGAGGCTAAACTGTCCATATGAAGGGTAGTGTCGCGCATTTTGCGAGACATAAGCGACATAAAGTTAAAAGCTAGTTTGGGGATCATTTCCATGTGATTCCGAAAGGTTTCACGTTCTATAACATAAACAACAGTATCTTCCATCGCTTTGGCGCTTGCAGAGCGGGGTTCGCCGTCAATAACGGCCAGCTCCCCAAACACGTCGCCGGGTCGGCCGAAGAGAATCACAGAAGTTTCGAATCCATTTTCACGTCCGCCTGTGTAAATACGAACCAAGCCGCTATGCACGATATAAAGTGCGTTCCCTGGATCACCCTCATGAAAAACCATGTCACCCGCTTTGTAGAGCCGTTGCCTCATAGAACCCGCGAGCCGCATTCGTTCGCGGCCGGACAAGCTAGAAAATAAAGGGATATTGATGAGTGCTTGAGTGGTCATAGTGTAGTTAATTACGACAAATCGGCCTGAAAGTTACAGACATGCGGCCGACTCGCTGTACCAAGTTAGTAAACAAGAGATTGCAATGCAAGACCAATAGCGATGGCAAAGCCGACACTGCCGAGTAATTTCGTCACATAAATCGTGGTTTCGTGATTGTCTGAAATCGCTTGCCGTTCAAACATAAATCTGGGGGCCGCAATCACCGGAATCAGCAGATATTGGCCGGTAAGAACAGAAGTTGTTATGAGCCAGCGTTCTAAGCTGCTGAGATATTTGTTGGTTGCCCGGCTAAAATCAGGCGGTGATCCCATAATCAAACCATAACCGGTAAATTCAAGAACAATCCAAGCTGGCATTGCTAAAACGGTGTAGCCAAGCAGGTAAACCATAAAGGGATTTGAGGTAATCTCGCTGATGATTTCGGGCCAGAACTGACCGTATGTATAAAAGCCACCGGCGTAAAGTGCGCCCATTATCACAATAACATGCAAAACTTGGTCAAGTGAAAAGCGAATAAGTGGAAACGTTCCGGTTGTCGGCCGTTTTGTGAGTGGCAGCTGGATCACGTCTATAAAAATATGACAAATGCTAATAAAAAGAGCCCCTTGCCACCAATAATGATCAAAAGGCAAAATAAATAAAAAGGTGACGAGCGTCACAATCAGCCCGTGAACCAACACACCCGAAAGCGCACGGCTTTTCCACATCGCCAGTGAATCCCACTGCAAAATATAATCTCCGACAAGATGTGCTAAAAGCATAGAAATAATCATAATGTTTTCTCCGTTTGTTTCGAAACTTGAGCATACTAATTCACAACATCTTTATCAGCATGCATGTACTTTTTCGTGTGTTAAATACAGATTACAGGCTGCTATTTCAAGGGCCTATGAGAATTGTCACAATTTTCGGGAGATTGGTACCAAGGGGAAAAAGTTTACAGATATGGTGTTTCATTTGAACAGGTTGGATGTGATATTGTTTACATTTTGAGTTTCATTCAAAATCAAGAGTAAAATTTCATCAAAATTCTTTACCACTTCCTCTTTTTGAAACACCGTGCAAACACCAAAAATCGGCCGGTATGAACCTGTAAGCAACATGCTTCAACACTAGGATCTGTCATTTTACAGCTCTATCGAGTTTTTCTTAATTGCTTGATTTTGGTGATATCTTAAGTGAGATGCTAATGAAACCTAGAGTAATTCTGTCTGTTTATAACAAAATGGGACTGACCGGCTTCGGCCGACAGCTTGCCCAGTTGGGTTGGGAACTGGTTGCCAGCGGAGGAACCGCCCAAGAGCTAAGGGAGATGGGCCTGATGGTGCGAGACGTTTCGGCCATTACCGGAGCACCTGAAATGCTGGGCGGGCGGGTAAAAACCTTGCATCCGGCGGTCCACGGTGGAATCTTAGCCCGTGATCTAGAAGAAGATGCAAGCGACTTAGCCGCCAACGGAATCAAAGCGGTTGATATGGTTGTTTGCAACCTCTATCCGTTTGAAGAAACAATTGCGAAAGAAGGGGTCACCGTTGCAGAAGCGATTGAACAGATCGACATTGGCGGAGTGGCATTGCTACGCGCGGCCGCCAAAAACTTCGCACGAGTGACTGTTGTGTGTGATCCATTCGATTATGGGGCTGTGCTCAACGAACTCAAAAACGATAGAAGTATTTCGGCCGAAACCCGGCAGCGTTTGGCCTTAAAAGCATTTCAGCACACCCGTGATTATGACACCGCCATTGCCGCTTGGATGGGTCGTTTAGCGGCGGGCGACCCAAACTCAACCGCTGTGCCGGCTAACTATTCGATGCACCTGACAAAAACACAGCCATTGCGCTACGGAGAGAACCCGCATCAATCGGCCGGTCTCTATAGTACAGATCCTACCGCTGGGCCACTTGGGGGCCAATTGTTGCAAGGCAAACCTTTGTCATACAACAACTTGCTTGACGCAGATGCGGCGTGGCGTGCGGCCGAAAGCTATGCAAAGCCAACCGTCGTCATTGTGAAACATTTATGCCCGTGCGGTATCGCAAGTGCAGATTCAATTGCACAAGCGTTTGCGCCAGCTTTGGCCTCTGATCCGGTTTCCGCTTTTGGTGGTGTCATCGCTGTGAACCGGCCGGTAGATGCTGAGTTTGCTGAGCAAGTCCGTGAGGCCAAGCTATTTGTCGAAGCGATTATCGCCCCATCGTTTAGTAGCGAAGCCAAAGAATATTTCAAAACCAAGAAAAAGAACTGCCGCTTAATCGCTTTGGGTGACAATATTCAGCCGGAGGTGGCTCTTGAAATCCGCTCGATCAAAGGGGGAGTGTTGATTCAAGATCGAGATATGGGTGATCCGCAATCAGCAACTTGGGAAGTGGTGAGCAAACGCCAGCCGACGGCGGCCGAAGAGCTGTCATTACGCACCGCATGGGCGGCGGCAAACCATGTCAAATCAAATGCCATTGTGTTTGCCCAGGGGCACGCAACCGTAGGCATTGGCGGGGGCATGAGCAGTCGGATCGATGCGGTGGAGCTGGCGGCTAAAAAGTCAGGTTCCCGTGCAAAGGGTGCAGCCCTTGCTTCAGATGCATTTTTCCCCTTTGCCGATGGCATTGAAGCGGCGGCGGCGGCCGGGGTAACGGCCGTTGTGCAACCTGGCGGCTCCGTGCGGGACGATGAGGTGATTGCGGCGGTTAACAAGTTGGGCTTGGTGATGGTTTTGACCGGCACGCGCCATTTCCGGCA
>JBLIMP010000031.1:0-22298 GCA_047638855.1 Cellvibrionaceae bacterium
CCGACTCATTTATAGAATGCCGTGCTTTTTAAGCGATTTTTCCAAAGCAGCGATTCCACGTTCATTGTCTTGCTGGCGGCCGATTGAAAAGCGAAGATAGCCTGGCATGCCAAACACATTGGCGTGGCGTAAAATCACATTTTCTTCTAAAGCCTCATCAACCAGTAATTGAGCGTCTAAAGGCAGATTGATAACCAGGACAAATAAAGCTTGCGTGGGTAGATAGCTTAATCCCAATCGATCTAGCTCTTGATAGATAAACGCTCGCCCTTCACGAGCCATGTCAAGTGTGTTAACGACATGCTCTTCATCCTCAAGTGCGGCCGCTGCTCCGGCGTACATCATCAACCCCGATTGATGCACCTGACGCCGCGCTTTAACTGGAGCAAGGCTGTGCCGATTCCCAAATCCATAGCCAGCTTTCAAACTTGCTAAGCCATATACTTTTGAAAATGTTCGGGTCACAATCACCGGATATCCAGCATTGATAAAGGTCATCATGTCTGGGAATGCAGGGTCGTCAGCAAAATCAATATACGCTTCGTCAACGACAACAGTGACATGCTCAGGCGTTTTATCCAAGAACCATTGCATCTGATCGTGGGTCATAATAAGACCGGTCGGGTTATTTGGATTACACAGAAAAATCAGCTTTGTTTTTGGGGTGATTGCGGCCAATAGCCCTTCAAAGTCGATTTGATAATCAGCCGCTAGTGGAATTTCGATGACATTGGCTCGATGATCTATTCCCGCCCGTTTGTAGATAGCAAAGGTTGCCGTCGGGATAATAATTTCATCCTCGGGCAAAATATAGGCTTGAACAATCATCCGCAATACATCACCAGAGCCGTTGCCTAAAATGAGTTGATCTAGTTTTAGCCCTCGGCCGATGCGAGCGATGATTTTTTCAGACAGTGTCACATTCTCTGTTGTTCCATAAATATGGGCTTGCAAGACGGTCTTTTGGATCGCTTCAAGCGCTTTTGGCGAGGGGCCAAGCAGATTTTCATTTGATCCAAGTCGTGCGGGTTCAGCTTGTTGATTTGCGTCCATAATCGTTTGATCCTCTATTGTTGTAGGCTTTATTGTGGTTAAATTTTGAGAAATGATACAGGATGAATCAAAGGGTGCAATGGTAAAGCGTAGAAATGACAAATTTCATACTTCTAGCTCTAGCATTGCGCAATCCACGAATTTGCCTCGCATAGTCAAAGTGATATCGGTATGAGTGTAAACATGTTTTGTACTAGCATTAGAGAAGCTGGAAAGTTGTTTTATTTCAGGTAGGCTACTTTTAATGACAAAATTGATCGCACAATTTCTCTCTCAAATTAATCAAATTTCAAATAATGAATGGAACGAACTTGTTGGGAACGATTACCCCTTTTTACAGCATGAGTTTCTGAATGCTTTAGAGCAGAGTGGGAGTGCATCGGCCGAAAGCGGCTGGACCCCGAACCATTTAATTGTGCGAGATGAAAAAGATCAGCTGGTTGCGGTTGCCCCCGCTTATTTAAAAACGCACTCTTATGGAGAATATGTTTTTGACTGGGCATGGGCCAATGCATATGAGCAAAACCGGATGCCTTATTATCCTAAATTGCTGACAGCGATTCCGTTTACGCCGTGTACAGGGCCTCGAATCCGTGTCAAAGATGGGCCAAATGCGGCCGATGTCTATCGATTTTGTATTCAAGAAATGATCGGATTCTGTGAATCGAATCATCTTTCATCATGGCATCTGCTTTTCCCACAAGAGGCCGAAGAAGACATAAAAGTGCAAACGGTGTTGCGACAACATTTAATGAAACGTTCTGGTGTCCAGTATCATTGGTATAACGATAATTTCGGCTCTTTTTCTGATTATCTTGGCGCTATGAAAGCGAGAAAGCGAAACTCGATTCGTAAAGAGCGTGAGAAGGTTGAAAAACAAGCGATTACGTTTACGCATATTAACGGCCGGGATGCAACGTCTAGCCAAGTTCAAGACTTTTATGTCTTTTACCACGCAACCTATATGAAGCGGGGGCGTTATGGCTATTTGAATCAAGAGTTTTTTGAACGATTGGTTGAAACGATGCCGGAAAAACTCTTGTTTGTCTTTGCTCAAAAAGACGGAGGAAATATCGCCTCAGCCCTATTCTTTATCGGTGAAGACACGCTTTTCGGCCGGTATTGGGGTTGCTTGGATGAATATGACCAACTACATTTTGAGACCTGTTTTTACCAAGGTATCGATTATTGTATTCAGCATGGATTACAGCATATCGATGCTGGGGCGCAAGGGGAGCATAAGATACAGCGAGGTTTCCGGCCGATTGAAACAACTTCATGGCACTGGATTGCTCATCCAGCATTTGAAGAAGCGATTCAGAATTTCTTGGATGAAGAAGGGCCACAAATTCAACACTACATAGATGATGCTCAGAGGTATTTGCCATTCAAGCAGGCTGAAAAATAGGTGTGATGTTTAAGCGTACGCTTTAGTTTTTACTAACAGCTCTCTTTGAGAATCTGAAAAGAATGTTTGAAATGGTGAGGGTGAAGCATGTTGAAAAAGGATATTTGCGACCTTTTTCTCAGCTTTCTATAATGTAGCCATTAATCAGAGTAACTTGAGCTTACATTTAGATAATTTCCAATTGTAATTGTTCAGCAGGTCGATTTTTGTAGCCGGGGTATTTATGCCCCCGCTGAACAATTAATAACTATTTATTATTTTGGCTCTCTCCAGTGAACCTGTTCGCTTGCACGGGGCTAAATTGATCTATTCAAGGCCAAATAAAAATGTCAGGATATCAAAGATCACATTTGAAACAGCTTGAAGCTGAGGCGATATACGTCATTCGTGAGGTAGCAGCGCAATTTGAACGCCCCGTACTTTTATTTTCCGGTGGCAAAGATTCAATTACAATGGCTCACCTTGCTCGCAAGGCATTCTTTCCTGCCAAGATACCATTTCCATTGTTGCACGTTGATACAGGGCATAACTTCCCTGAAACGATTGCATTCCGGGATAAATATATGGAAGAGATTGGTGCGCGACTGATTGTGCGTTATGTCCAAGACTCCATTGATCAGGGCAAAGCGGTTGAAGAAACCGGTCCTTATGCTAGTCGAAATGGACTACAAACAATCACGTTGCTGGATGCCCTTAAAGAGTTTAATTTTGAAGCTGCTTTAGGTGGTGCTCGTCGTGACGAAGAAAAGGCTCGTTCAAAAGAACGTTTCTTTTCTCATCGTGACGCATTTGGTCAATGGGACCCTAAAAACCAGCGGCCGGAACTATGGAACCTCTATAACGGGTTAAAACTCCCAGGGGAAACCTTCCGTGTTTTCCCAATTAGTAATTGGACCGAACTCGACGTTTGGATGTACACACGAGATGAAGGAATTGAACTCCCATCTCTCTATTTTTCACACCAACGACAAATTATTAAACGGGACGGTGTCCTGTTGTGGTCATCTGACGTTGTTTATCCGGTAGGGGATGAGACAGTTGAAGAGATGACGGTTCGTTTTCGCACGATTGGCGATATGACGTGTACCGGAGCTGTTGAATCACCCGCATCTAACTTGGATGAAATCATCGATGAAGTTGCTTCTGCACGAATCACTGAACGTGGGGCTAGAGCGGACGATAAGCGTTCCGAAGCTGCTATGGAAGACCGGAAAAAACAGGGATATTTCTAGATATTAGATATTGGACGATAGATATTAGTGGGTTGTGATCACAACCAAACTAATATTTAGTATCTAATCTCTACCAACTCAAATTAAAATGACTATTGAACTTTTAAGATTCACCACAGCCGGTAGCGTTGATGATGGGAAAAGCACCCTGATCGGCCGGATGTTGTACGACACAAAATCACTTTTTGAAGATCAAATCGAAGCGGTCGAAGCCACGAGCATGGCCCGTGGAGACGAATATGTTGATTTGGCTCTTTTTACTGACGGACTGCGAGCAGAGCGAGAGCAAAAAATCACGATTGATGTTGCTTATCGCTATTTTGCCACCCCAAAGCGAAAATTTATTATTGCTGATACCCCCGGCCATATTCAATACACCCGTAACATGGTGACTGGGGCGTCGATGGCTGAGCTTGCAATTGTCCTGATCGATGCCCGTAAAGGAGTGTTGACCCAATCACGCCGACATGGCTTCATCGCCTCTTTGTTGCAGATTCCACATGTCGTGGTTGCTGTTAACAAAATGGATTTGGTTGATTATTCTGAAACGATTTATCAAGAAATTGTGGCTGATTTTCGCGAGTTTTCGACCAAACTTGAAGTCCCTAGTATTACGTTCATTCCTCTTTCAGCATTAGCGGGCGATAACGTGGTGTTTAAAAGCGAAAAAATGCCGTGGTACAAAGGGCCAGCCTTATTAAATTACTTGGAGTCGGTCAATGTGGGCGCAGGCCGTAACATGGTCGATTTCCGTTATCCGGTCCAGTATGTTTTGCGGCCGAATCAGAACTTCCGTGGCTATGCGGGGCAAATCGCATCCGGCCGGATTTCTCCAGGAGAGGAGGTTGTCGCTTTCCCTTCAGGTCTATCCAGTAAAGTTAAATCGATTGTAACGATGGAAGGGGATCTAGATGAAGCGGTGACTGGCGATTCTGTTGTGCTCACGCTTGAAGATGAGATTGACATCAGCCGTGGTGACATGATTGTGCGCCAGGGAAACTTGCCGCATAAGGACAACCGAATCGATGCAACGATTTGCTGGATGAGCGAAACACCGTTTGACCCTCAAACTAGCTATCAGCTGATGCATAACACCCGTTTGGTACGGGCGATGGTGACAAAGCTGAACTATAAAATCGATGTCGATACGATGAAGCGAGAGGCTACAGAAGGATTGGCATTAAACGAAATCGGCCGGGTGCAGTTGATGACGACCCAGCCCCTCTTTTTTGACACGTATAACAGCAATCGAAATACTGGCAGCTTTATCTTGATCGATGTGGCGACCAACAACACGGTAGCGGCTGGGATGATCCGGGGTGCTTCGCGTGAAGTAGACGATTTGCTTGATGTGACGGCCGATGAGCAAGAGACTCGCCGTTTGCGTTCTGAAAACGTCGTCTGGGATGCAGGTTCTGTTTTACTTGAAGAGCGGGAAACATTGAACAAACATCAAGCGGCCGTACTTTGGTTTACCGGGTTATCTGGTTCTGGGAAATCGACAATTGCTAAAGCATTGGAACGCAAGCTGTATGAAATGAATGTACAGACGATGTTCTTAGACGGCGACAATCTGCGTCATGGGCTTAATGGTGATTTAGGCTTTTCGGCCGAAGATCGGGCTGAGAATGTGCGGCGTGTGTCAGAAGTGGCCGCACTAGGCTTTACGCACGGTAATATCGTCCTGGCAAGCTTTATCTCACCGTATGCGCGTGATCGAGATTTTGCTCGTAGCATTGTGCCTGAAGGGCGTTTCTTTGAAATTTTTGCAAAATGTGACCTTGAGGTGCTTAAACGACGTGATCCAAAAGGGTTGTACGAGAAAGCATTAAAAGGGGAGATCAAGAATTTCACTGGGATTTCCGCTCCGTATGAAGCGCCTGAAAACCCAGAATTGATCATCGAAACAGACGTAGACAGCCCTGAGACCTTGGTTAATAATCTCATCCAGATGTTAATTGATAAAGGTGTGATTACCGGATAGTGTGCTTTAAGCAACTCTAAACGCAAAGGCCCGATTGATATGTATCAGTTGGGCCTTTTTGTTTTGAGCTAATTATTTTCGAGAGCGTTATTTAAGGGCGCGCTGCATCATGTCTAAGAGGAACGCCTTCTAATCCCAACAGTAGATTTTCACAAGCTAGTTCTGCCATGCGCCTACGGGTGCGTTGTGTCGCAGAACCGATATGCGGGAGCACAAGGCAGTTTGGCAAGTGGAATAATGGGCTGTCGGTTGGGAGTGGCTCGGGTGTGGTCACATCTAGCCCGGCCGCTTGAATGTCCCCATTTTGCAAAGCTACGATCAGTGCATTTTGATCAACAACACCCCCACGGGCGGTGTTGATTAAGATCGCTGATTTTTTCATCGCTTGTAATGCATCTGCATCGATGATGTGTTTGGTTTCGGCCGTAAGTGGGGTGTGCAGGCTCACAAAATCGCTTTGTGTGAGCAGGTCGCTAAACGACACTTTTTCGGCCGCTAATTCCTTTTCAATTTCAGGATACCGGCCGCGACTATGATAAACGATGCGCATGCCAAACGCCTTGGCTCTGCGAGCAGTCGCTTGGCCGATAGCCCCCAAGCCTACGATGCCCAATGTGCTACCGGCTAGATCGGCCCCTAGCCATTGGACCGGATTCCAAGTGCCCCAACGCCCTTCACGGGCATCGGCCGCTGCATGGGACAACCTTCTGGCGGTTGCTAACAATAGGGTCATAGCGATGTCGGCCGTGGCATCGACCAATACCCCTGGGGTATGGCCAACGGGAATGCCTCTGGCGGTGCAAGCGGCTAAATCGATGTTATCGACACCCACCGCCATCTGGCTAACAACTTTGAGATTAGGTGCGACAGCCAGAAGTTGTTTGTCAACTTTAACCGTTAGCATCGTCAGCAGCCCGGCCGCTTGTGGCAAAGCCGCTTTTAACTCTGCGGTCAGCCCCGCATGGTCAAGCGTAGATGGGCCGATGAGCGTTGTCGGGTATTTGTTGGTGACCGAGGTGATCCATTCGGCCGGGAGTTCGTGAGAAATGATAATGTTCATAGTTTTATTAGTTAGTTAGTTTTCTTATAGGCCGATTGTGCCACATCGTTCTTGCTTGATCCAGGCAAAGTTTCCCCCATTACCGTCTACCCTTTACTTGTCCCTCTTGCTAAAATACGCTTATGCTAAATCGTGAAGACCTGCACTTTGTTATACGCGTTCGGGGAAAAGGGGGCGTACCAAGCTATCACCTCATCCTGATGGATGCTATGAATAAATTGTTTATTCGCTGGAGCCGGGAGCTACCTCAGTTTGAACGGCCGAGCAGCCATGTAGAGAGTATCGGATCACCGATTCTTGACATGACTAAATTTAGTCACGTTGAAATCTTCCAGGTGGTTGATGATATTCCCAACGTTGAAGAAGTTGGAACTACCCTGCGGGGAACTCTGTACCAAACAAGAATGCGGGCTTGGGACCTGCGTGAGCAAACTGAAAAAGAGATTGATCTTTCAACAACGAATGAAGCCCATCTGCTGTTTGACATTGACTATCAATATGACACAGTTAATCTAATTAGCCTCTACAATCATGCCCACGGGGATGAGGTGGTGGCGATGATTATTAAAAAAGGGACCTCAGCCCAAATCTTGCTCTTTGATTTCCGCTTAGAAGCGATTGAACTGAATCGGCGCTCCGGCCGGCTTAATTTCGTCGATTTTCTGCAAAACTTTAGAAATGCGTTTATACACTTTGGTGAGACGCATTACCCTGAAGGGAAAACGGCCGAACTCGCTCGTAGTTGGCGCGTGTTGGCTGATCAAGTAACGTTTGAAGTGCTAGGGGGGCAATCGGCTGATAACCGGCATCATTTGAATGTGATTTTGCGAGAGTTGTATGGGTTGAAGCTGATCTTGGCTGCTAGCTTACTCGATCGTTGCTTGCCAAATTCGGCCGAATACAAAGCGGCCCACCAGCATTTAAAAACCTATCTGCCCAGAAAAAAGACCGAAAAGCGGTTGCTTAATTTGGGCAAACCAGAGATTAGTTGGTCACAGGTTGTTTTCGGTTTGCCCCATCTAGATGATCTGTTTGACGATTTGCAAGATGAACCTGCCCGTTTGCAAGTCAAAACAGTTGAGCCGATGCGCATGGTGATCAACAAAGATGACCTAGACATTCCGGCCGAGTACCGTGATTTTTGGGATGTTGTTAAAATTAACCCAGACTAATCTTAGATATGGGTGGTTAGATGATAGTTGCCTCGACTAACCCTTCAATATCTATTATCCAATATCTAGAAAAGGAAAAAACCATGTCCACTATTGATAGTCGCGAATTGCGCAACGCCTGCGGCCGCTTTGCTACCGGTATTACAATTGTCAGCACCGAAAGTGATGGCGAAATTCATGGCATGACAGCCAATGGCTTTATGTCTGTTTCTCTCGATCCCCCACTTATTCTTGTTTCTGTTGGGAAAAATGCTCGGTCACACGACCTAATTGCCCAAAGCGGCTCCTATGGGGTATCTATCCTAACGGCTGATCAGCAACCACTGAGCAATCACTTCGCAGGGCGGCCGGACGAGAATCTTGAAATTCCTTGGGAGCATCTTGAAGGGAATCCGGTTATCGGCGGAACATTGGCCCAGCTAAGCGCCAAAGTTGTTGATGTACACGAGGTTGGAGACCATACGCTGTTTATCGCTGAAGTGATCGCTTTGAATTATAGCGATGGGCAGCCTGTACTCTATTACTACACCGGATATGGCGAGATGAAAGAGTAATAGTGCGAGATTTAGCGGGTTTGAAATTTTAAGCGGGGCAAAAAGGAGACCTTAATTAGCAAGGCCTGATCTTTAAGATCGGGCTTTTTGTTGCCTATTTGACGGATGCTTGCTTGTATGAAGAAAGGGGTCGAAGAGTAAGAACTGCATAAGCGATATCATCTCAGTTGAGGAAACTTAAACGGAGAAAAACATGGCAAAATCAAAATCAGAAAAGAAGCAGCAGGGGCGCGAAGCCAAAAAAGCTAAACACAGGTTAGATAAGCGAAATCAGCAGATTTCGAGTGCTCTTTGGATAGGATTGCCGATTCTGTTCGTTGTGGGACTCATCGCATTTGGGCTTGTTAGGCAAGCCAACCAGCCTCCATTTGACCCACTTGCTGGATTAAAAAGCACAAACATTGATGGAAATAGTTCTGCTCCAGTGACTGTTATTGAATTTGGCGATTTCGATTGCCCGGCCTGTCGTCAGTGGCATCGATCAGGCATCAAGCAGCAGGTGCAGGCTGAGTTTGGTGACGAGGTTCGCTTTGTTTTTAGGCATTTTCCTGTGATCAATCCGGTTCAATCACCTATTGCGGCCGAAGCCGCTCAATGTGCGGCTGACCAAGACCGGTTTTGGGACTATCATGATTTTCTGTACGAGCGGGCCAATGGCCTTTCTGTTGATCAGTTAAAGGGGTACAGCGTTAGTTTAGGGCTAGACGCTTCAACGTTTAACAGTTGCCTAGATTCTCGCGAACATCGGCAGTATGTTAGTGATGACAAGGCGTTGGCTGTAAAAGCGGGTGCTCGTGGAACCCCAACCTTTATGGTGAATGGTCAGATCATCGCTTCACCTTCTTTAGGAACAATGATTTCTGCGATTCGGGCTGCCCAGTAAAACAGATTACCTTGTTTAGCATAACAATTCTGTTGGTTATCTGAATTTTGGTTTTCTCCCTGCCGGAATTCTTGGATAATTGCGATTATGAGCAATTTGACAAATGATGACGCCTTAGAAATGGCGGAAAGTTTAGCGAAGAAGATCGGAGCACGCGCTGCACAGGCTGATAGAGAAGGGCGATTCCCGGCCGAAGATGCAATTGATTTAAAACAGTCAGGTTTTACAAAACTTAATCTTCCTAAAGAATTAGGTGGATTTGGTATGTCGATGCGAACCTGTATTGAGTCTCATCTTATCCTTTCTAGTGGCAGCACTTCGACCGGATTGGTCGCTTCGATGACCATGAATGTTATTGGGCATGAGAATGAAGCGAGATCATGGCCCGACCCTATCTATGAAAAAGTAGCATCAGTAGCCGCAACGGAAGGGATTTTGATCAATAATGTTGCAAGTGAGCCGAAGCTGGGAAGTCCATCAAGAGGGGGGGCCTTCCAGACCTTTGCCAGCAAATCGGCCGATGGCAAAAATTATATTGTTAACGGGCATAAAAACTGGATTACCGGCGGGAAACATCTAACCCATATGATTGTCAGGTTAGGGTCAGATGATGGGGCGATCAACTTGTTGGTAGAAGCTGACAGGCCCGGACTGCGTTGGGATCACACTTGGGGAGATGCGCTCAGTTTACGTGCCAGTGATAGCAATGACCTTTATTTCGAAGATGCGGTTGTACCCGTTGAAAACCTAGCCGTTCGGCCGGTCCCTATTAGCGTTCCGAATATTTGGTTTGGATTGCTGATGGCTTCAACTTATTTAGGCGGCGCCGTGGGTGCGCGCAATGCAATCATCAAATACGCACTAGAACGTGTTCCCACTGGCTTAGGCAAACCGATTGCAACATTGCCAGGTATTCAACGTCAAATTGGGGAACTTGACACTGCATTACAAGCTGCAAAAGCGCTACTGCTTGACGTAGCGAGTATGTGGGACAGTACGGCCGGAATCAATATGCCTGTGCGTCAGGCGATGATTCCACGCATAGCGGCCGCAAAGACAGTCGCCACAAACACGGCCGCTTTTGTGACTGACAAAGCATTACAAGTAGCGGGTGGCGCAAGTATTTCACGCGACTTACCCTTAGAGCGATTTTTTCGTGATGTGCGGGCTGGCACAATGCACCCTCCCTCAGGTGATGCAGCAATGGAGTCGGTTGGCCGGGGTGCGTTGGGGTTATGATTTTCTGGCTTACAGAAAAAGGGCAAAAAAAAAGAGCTGTTGCCAATGACAACAGCTCTGATATTTAACTATCAACTAGACTTTTCTGGTTGAATGACTTTATTGGTCGCTTTCAACAGGTTCCGGTTCTACTGGAACCGGGATTTGAGGGGTTGTGTCAACGGTTGGTACGATGCCAGGTCCTGGTAAAACGATGGTTGGAATGGTCCCTTCTGGGGTAAAGATGATCTTATCAGTTGGTTGCAGAGCGCTTGCATTTGCTTGAACAATCTGCAATTGTAGGTAAGCTGGATTTGCCGCATAGAGTTCAGCTAATGCCAAATCTATTGCTAGCGATGCCTTGGCTTGTTCTACTGCTGCTGCTGCTTTTGCTTCATTAATTTCAAGGTCACGATTGGCTGATAAAAGCTCATTTGTCTTTTGCGATTCAATCGTTTGGCGTTGTGTTTCCAGTCTCGATAGATCATTCGCACGCTCAGCTTCGATTACGGCTAGTTGAGATATTAAGCGGTCTTTTTCAAGTACTGCTAAAAGCGTTTGTTGACGAGCTTGCTCTTGAATTCGAGATTGCTCGACTTTGATTTCACCTTCTTGCCGAGCTTGTTCAGATAAAGCTTCAGCCCGCTGGCGTAATTCGTCTTGGGCCGCTTTTTCAGTTGCCAAACGACTTTGAACGATTGCATCAAGGGCTACTTGCACTTCGGCCGATAAAATAACTTCTGGCACTACTAAGTTGCGAATCGAAAGGCCAAATTCGTCTGCTAATTCATTCACCTGAGTATCAATACAGACTTTTAATTCGTCACGGGCTGTACCGATGATATTGTCATCAAATGTTCGATCACCAACACAAACCTTCATCGATTGCTTGGCTAGATCTTGAACACGTGACGCTGCTAAAATATCGTTTTGATATATCCCGCGATACAGAGGCCATTTTGTGCGTACGGTAGCGAAATCGGTAGGTCTAAATACATCGCCACTGACGACTAATCCGATTCGTTGTTTGTCTTTTGTGATGATTTCCGGATCTTCTACCGAAAAAGGAACACCATTTCGTGAAATAGTTTGAACGTTGACGTAAAGGCCAAAAGCTGAATAAACTCCAGCTGGGACCACTTCTTCGATTCGGCCGCCTCGAAATTGAACCCCGATCTCATCTTCTTCTACCCTTTCTAGAAAGTAGAAAAACTGCCCAAGAAAGCTAAATAAAAAACCCACGATGATAAGCCCAATAATTAAAAAGGCTAACCAGCGAAGACCGCCTAAACGATTTGTTACATTGTCCATTTTCTCTCCACATCTAATAAATATAGCTAATGGTATGTTGTTCTGTTATTAACAGGTTGGCTCCCTGTTCCTATTGTACTTGCGTTTACTTCATTTTCTATCAATTAACCAAACAACTAATCAAAGTGGTGATTAATTAAGAAAAGTGGCTGCCGCCAACCACAAATGTGGCCGACGACAACCAGTAAGGGTTACATCTAGCAGTACGCTCAACTTGTTCCCCAGTTTCAAAATCCCTAGAATCCAGTTAACTTTGATTTGCCGAGTCTGATTGAGCAGAATTATATGTTTTATAGTCCGGCTAGAATCTTTTCAAGAATCCAAGTAAAACACCCTTCGACAGCGTTCGACTGAGCTCAGTCGAACGCTGTCGAAGGATATCCTCCCTCACTTTTTGAAAAGATACTCCGACTAATATAAAAGATGATTAACGATGATTAACATAGTAGTGGGTTACCTCGTTTTCACTTTGCTAGATTCCTGCGTAAAATATATCAGACCATATTATTTCTATGAAACGGGATTGATTCAGCTATTTCAAGTCGTGAGAAAAGATAAGTAAAACATACAGGAATACGATGTTATGGAGAATTTTAAAAAAGGAGCCGGCGGAACACCCGGTGGCGTGGGTGATTTTATCTTCGGAGCCGTACTTACTCTCATTGCGCTTTATTTGATTTCAAACCAAGTTAGAGTCACAAGTGGGTTTTTTAGCTGGCGTATGGGGTTTGGTGGTGGTGGGGTATCGGCGTTTGGACTCACTATGATTTTTATGATTATCGGTGTCGTATTGATTTTTATTGATGGAAAATCACGCGCCGGTTGGATTATTTCAGGCGGTTCAATCTTGTTTACCTTTGTCGGGATCATTGCAAGCTTACGCGTTTATTTCGCGAGCACCACACTTTTTGTTGCTATCGGGATGTTTGTATTATTGGCTGCGGGTATCGGGCTTATGATCCGTGGTGTGCGCCCTCGCTAACTTTTGCCTTTTGAAATAGTGACTATGCAAGATAAATAGTGCTTTAAACGATGTCTCGCAGACTTTACGATATTTTATTTTGATATTCGACAAAAAAAGATTATTATTGAAAAATGAATCTGCATAATAATTAAATTTAATTTTTCTGTAGATATCTGATCTACATACATCAAGATAATGATATGGCTGATGATAAGAAACAAATGACAGTTCTGAGCGAGCTCCAGCAACTGAGGGGCATTGTACTCGGTGAGTACACCATTGAAATTGATCAACGATTGGCAGATATTGAGCATAAAATGCAGACGGCGCAGACTGATCTGGTCAAAGCAATTGATGATACTAATAGCCTAGGAGCTAATGAAATTCAAGCGGTACGAGATTTGATAGAAGATAAAATGGCTGCGATGACATTAAACATCAACCAGCAGCTATCCGAGATCAAATCACAGTTAGCCGCTTTGCAGTCAAGCCATGTTGATCGTGGGCAACTGGGTGAATTATTGATTGCTATGGGCAACCAAATTCAAAATCAATCGGCCGATTAGTTCCCGATATCTGTTGCAGCATACGAAGTTATTCCTCATTATCCGGCTTACCTAATTTAACTTTTGATTGCCCCGCCTAGCTTAAGATTAAACCTCTTTGAGATAACTTAAGTAATCGATCTAACTCCCATGCCTCAGTCTGAAAACCAAAAGCACAGCAATGACGATCATGCTTTAATAATGGCCCGTCTGCAGGAATTGCTTTTAAAGCAAGAACGAGCCCGTGTTGATGAATTAGAATCCGAACTTGTTTCAATGGAAACTGAAATCGAGTGGTTGCATTCTGAACTCGCACGGACGAAGGCCGACTTTGTTCCGATTATCACTCAGCATATGAGTGAAATTACACAGAACGCCGTTGAGACACAGCGAAGTAAGATGGCTCAGGCACTCAGCCCGATCATTGGGGAAGCGACAAGATATCAAATCCTAAATTCCCGTGAGGAAATGGTTGAAGCTCTTTACCCGATTGTAGGGGCGGCCGTTGTGCGTGCGGTCAGCGAAGCAATCAGAGATTTGACAAGGCGCATTGACAGTCAAATTCGACCCGCAAATAGTGGAAGAGTTGAACAAACGATTATCAATCGGATTCGAGGGATTGATCCAGGCGAATTGGCTTTGCGCAATGCGCTCCCGTTTGAAATCAATCAAATATTTCTTATTCAACACGACTCTGGCCTCGTTCTCGAGTTTATAAATCAAAAGAGTGATGCGGTAACCGACCATGATCTTATCAGCAGCATGCTGACAGCGATTCGCAGTTTTGTGAATGATTCTTTTAGCCCCGGTGAAAACGATGATGAATTGCATGAAGTCACGTTTGGGGATGAACGTATTATTTTAGAAAGTGGGACAACCGCCTATATTGCGGCCGTGATCAGTGGTTCAGAACCAGAAGGATTTCGTTCGCTACTGCGGACACTTGTAAATGAACTCCATATTCAATACAAGGAAGAGCTACGTGATTTTGATGGGGATCGTAGTACATTGCCCGATTTTACATCTTTGATTAATCAATTTGTTCAAGACTCGACTGGGAACGGGCTGAACGGTGGCATCGAAAAGGGGGCTAAGCCCTCACAGAACCGATTATTTAGAATTGCAGCGGTTCTTTTTGCCGCACTTCTCTTGGGACTATGCCTCTTTTATGGCTGGCTAACGATGCGGATGTTGCCTTATGCCTTGAGTGGATATCAACCAACTCAGCTCCCCGTTATTGTTGAAGTAACGCGGATTGTTTACGCGCCTACGCAAACTAGAGAACCGACATCAACTGTAACCAATACACCAACGCCTATCGCAACCTCAACGCTGACACCAACCCCTGCATTTACGCCTACTGAGTCGCCCACAAATACACCCACACAACGGCCTAGTTTAACGCCAAGCGTTGAGCCTTCATTAGTCGAGCAATTGATTATTGTTTATCCTGTGTGGAGTCGTGCAGACCCAAATGCAAATGCACCCGAATACTTTGCTATCCCGGCCGGAACGGTGGTAGAAGTCTTGCAACGTGTTGATGGTTGGATCGAGATACGCTGGAGCGATCGTTGGCAAGGACCTGTGGTTACTTGGGTTAAAGAAAGTTGGGTAAATGGGTCTAATTAAGCTAGACTTAAATAGATGTGATGAAAACGGTTCAAAAGAAAATATGTCTTCTCGGAGATTTTTCAGTCGGTAAAACCAGCCTCGTTCGGCAGTATGTTGAAGGAAGGTTTGACGATAGCTATCTCAGTACAATTGGGGTTAAGATTTCAAAAAAGACAATAGACATTACGCATGAAGATGCAGTTGTCAAACTTTTGATCTGGGACTTAGCTGGAGGGGACGGTTACAGTAAAGTAACATCTGGTTATTTGACTGGCGCGGCCGGCATTTTGATGGTGTGTGATGTGACAAGAAAAAGCACACTCGCGATGCTAGATATCTATTCAAAGCAGTTAGAGAAAGTAAACAAGAAAGAAATACCCGTTGTTATTCTGATCAACAAGATTGACCTTATTGAAAAAAGGGAGATTAGTGATCAAAGTATTATCAATATCGCTGAACGGCTTGATGCTGAATGGCTCTTCACAAGTGCAAAAACTGGTGAAGGAACTGAAAACGGTTTTTCGCTTCTTGCTTCCAAAACTCTCGAAACTATTTGAAAACCAACCCGCTGAGGTTTTCCACCATGTTGTCATCCTATTCTTCTTTCTCTTCTGAGTCCAGAGCCTTTGATCTACTTTCAAATCGTGTGGGATACGCATTTATCAATCCAGATCATACTATCGAATCTGCAAATGGCATTATTCAAGAGCTGTCCTACACGCCTGATATTGATATTGTGACCCAACCGGTTACAGAGGCATTTCTTGAACTTTTTGGATGTGAGGAGACCTTAGACAACATCATGTCTGGGGAGCTATCGTTTCTTGAAATTCAAGAAGTTAATCGACAAAAAGAAGATGGTGAAGTTGGCTACTATGACTTCAGCCTTTATCCAGCAGATCGAGCCAACCCAACTAAAGGTCTGATTCTTTTAGTTGAAAACACGTCAAGTCAAGGGATGCTGACACAACAGCTTGTTCAGCAACGTAACGAACTGCGCTTGACCCAAGCTGAGTTGGCGAAAGCTAATAAAGAATTGCATCGCTTGAATGAGTTAAAATCGATTTTTCTTTCTATGGCTGCTCACGATTTGCGTTCTCCTCTTTCAGTTATTACAGGGTATGCCGACTTGATGCTGGATACGACCTCTCCACCTGCCTTTGAAGTGCCGTTTGTCATGAACCGAGTTCTGGAGCAATCCTTGTGGTTAAACTTTTTGATCGATGATATTTTAAATTTGAATATGATTGAGCAGGGGAAACTTCCGATCGACCTGCAAATGATTGATATTCGCAAACCGCTTGAGTCTGTCATTAATCAATTTGGACCGGTGCTGTCAACGCGCGATATTAATATTTATTTTGATGCTCAAGATGAACCTGTTTGGGTTTCGGCCGATGTCAACCGCATTAAACAAATTGCGTTTAATTTGATTGGGAATAGCTCGAAATTTATGGGGAAATCGGGAAGAATCATTATTTCGATAATAGAGGATGTTCAAAAAGAGCAAGTGGTTATTGCATTTGCAGACAATGGGCCTGGTATCTCAAAACAGCAGCAAGAAAAGCTATTTCAATTGTTTTACCGCACGCCGGATGCATCTAGGTTTGATGGCACTGGTTTAGGATTATATATTGTGAGAATGTTGACGGAGTTGCATAAAGGAACTGTGTCTGTTGAAAGTGCTGTGGGGGAAGGAACTACTTTTTATATTCGACTCCCATTGGCGATAAATTCGTAAGCATCTGCGTCTAAACGTAGAGTACGTTCTCCCGATCACACAATTGGCCTACTTTCTATAAAAACTTTTGATCTACATATTGTTATTTTCTGCTATCCGGTAAAATAAGAACAACTTTAGGAACCGAGGTATATTCATGAATGAGAAAGTAGGATTTATTGGTTTAGGCATTATGGGTAAGGGCATGGTCCTTAACCTATTGAAAAATGGGATTGACGTTTGTGTCTGGAATCGATCAGTGGGCAAAGTTGAGGAGCTGGTTGCGGCCGGTGCTATAGTCGCGAGCAGTCCGGCCGATTTAGCGGCCAAATCTGACCTTATTTTTATTTGCGTGAGCGATACGCCAGATGTTGAGGCGGTTGTGCTTGGCCCTGCGGGTGTCATTCACGGGGTAAAAACAGGCTCGTTGGTCATTGATCATAGCACCATTTCACCCCAGGCTACCAAAGAGATAGCGGCACAGCTAAACGCAAAAGGGGTTCAAATGCTGGATGCTCCGATTAGCGGGGGCAGCGAAGGGGCCGCCAAAGGGACATTGAGCATTATGATTGGTGGGGATGCTGATCAAATCGAACGAGTGCGGCCGCATCTTGACGCGATGGGTAAAACAATTACCCACGTTGGCGGTCAGGGAGCCGGACAGAGTGTCAAACTGGTGAATCAAATTTTGGTGGCAGGCACAATGGTTTCTCTAGGAGAAGCGATGTTGTTTGCTCAAGCAAGTGGCCTTGATTTAGAGAAAACTCTAGAAGCGGTTTCCGGCGGGGCGGCCGGAAGCTGGACCTTGTCTAACCGAGGCCCACAAGTTGCAAAACGTGATTGGCGGCCGGGTTTTTCTATTGATTTGCAGCAAAAAGATCTGCGCTTAGTGCTAGAAGCGGCCGACCAAGTTGGGGTGCCAGCGCTAACCACAAGCTTGGCGTTTAACTTCTATCGCACGATGCAAACATTGGGATTAGGCCATGAAGGAAACCATGCTATTGTGAAAGCAATGGAGATCATGGTGAATATGAAAGTAGGTGAACAGGTCTCTCTCAAGTAATTAGCTCCAAGTAACTAGCTTCTAAAGCCCCAGGCGATTTTAACAATCGCCTGGGGCTTTTTTGTTATCGATCTAGCTTTTTCTTGCGTCGTCTGCTTTTGCCGGCTGCTGGCGGTTTTGGTTTGTACGCCTTTGGCACTTCTGGCAGAGTCTCTTGTTTGAGAAACCCTGACATGACGATTTTGCGCATTTCTGCATCGACAACTGGATCTGTTTCAAGCGGTTCATATGCGGCCAAACGCCGGTTGACTTCGGCCGTGGCTCGTTCGATCAAACTATGCTTTCCTTTGATCTCCCAACTTTCGCGATTCAACCGATCAATGACCGGATCTGGTAAATAAAGGTGAGTGGGCCAATGATCACGTGTGTGTTCGGCCGTGATCAAATGCTCTTCTCGCATTAACTCTTCAACAATGCCGAGTGTGGGCAAATCTCCGGCCGGGGCAATTTCGCGGCAAAAGTGAAGCACTTGGCCACAAAAATCATTGTCGACAACAAGCTTGGGCAAGCTAAATGTCAGTACAAAGTCAAGCATACCAGGGCCAGAAACGGAGTTGATCCCAGCCATGCCTGCCAATAAAGCTGAGCCAAATGTTTCCGCACCCGCTTGTGCATCTAAATCTTTTGTATCGCTCAGGGCCATATAACCCTGAGTTGGAATGCCAATGTAGTCTGCAACCGCCGCATACGCCACATCTAAATGCAACGCTTCGATGGCAACCATAGGAGAAGTGGCGGCCTTCATGTGAAATGCGGCCGGTGCGCCACCAAACAAAATGGGATGACCCGGTTTGATGATTTGCGCCATGACCAATCCAGCCAAAACATCAACCGTGTGAAATACGGTTGCCCCAACCAAAGTCACCGGTGCGATTAAACCCATCAATGTGACAGGCACAATTTCTAGTGGAATGCCATACTCGATGCAGTCGAGCATATTTTGGCAACTGTCTTCACTGTAACGAAAGTTTCCGGTGGCTGTAATGGTGAAGACAGACATAGGTTTGTCGACTAGCTCTTGTCTGCTATGCCGGAATAGCTGCATCATCTCTCCCATGCGTGGCACCCCGTCTTCGGTGAACGCACCCGAAACAATCGGCTTTTTCGAGTTGGTTAAGCTCAAATAGAGGCGCCACACGTCTGAGACTTGGGCTTCGATATCGTGGTTGGTCGAAAATGCGGTGGCAAGATGTGAGATGTGTTCTAACCCGTCGCACAGTCGAATGTATTCAACAAAGTCTTTGGTGTCAGCCAGTCTGACTGAGTTGGTGCGATGGTCGTGTATTTTGAGGCCGCTAGAGGCGGGGACAAAATGGACGTTGTCGCCAGACAAGTCGGCGTGCATTTTCCCATCCCGATCATAAAGCTTAAACCCTTTGGGGCAGTCGGCTATCGCTTTGTCTACGACATCGGCCGAGAAGAATATCCGTTTGCCGGTGCTGTCTGACTTCAGACCCGCTTCGAGGAGTCGCTGGCGCATCTGTTTGCCACGCACTTCGATGCCGACTTTTTCAAGGATTTGCTTGGATTCGGCCAAGATTTTTTCGATTAATTCAGTTGAAAGTATATTGAGTGAGGGACGCATGGGCGGATTCTAGCTGTTTTTAAATGGATTATCAGCAATGTATTGAAATTTGAGTTAGTTATAAAAGCCATCGGGAATTGAGCACCTGGCAATGCCATCATGTTTATCGCTTACCCAAATAGCATCATTGCTTAAAGTGGTTTGCTTTTAGTCATTTACTTCCAATTTAAAAACTCGCTCAAAATAACCGTCTACTTTTTCCATCACCTCAAGCCTCGTCTCTTCACTTTCAACCCCGGCCAACGCCTGCGCCAAACTTTTCTTATAGTCAATCTGCATCTGACGTTGAATTTGAATACGTTGGGCCTGTGGTGACCCAGCTCCATGCATCGATTCGGTGAGATAGCCAACCGCATTGCGCCCCAAGGTCATATTCTCGATCAGGCGTAAAATACGCATTCGGTCTTCGGTGTTGATGTCCGCTTTCCCTTTGAGATATTTTTCAAGCAGGGGGCCAGTGATGTCAGAACGAAAATCTTGTTCCGACGGCATGGTGACAACCAATCCGCCTGCTAAATCTTGGGCCAATCGGCCGATTTCGTACGGCATTTTCGTGACGTGGTGCTTGCACACATTCGCCAACATATCGTCGGGCAAAAAGTTGCCCGACTTTGTTTCGAACCCTTGATAAGATGCGGCAATCCCGGTTGAGTAGATCGTTTCGTTTTGATGCGTCATCTCGACCAGTTTGTCTTTGATGTGCGATACATTGGCAACCCCGTTGTACTCAGCGATTGTGGCGGCCGCCCCGATTAGCACATCGCCAACCCCCGCTTTACACACATAACTCCGTCGGTGATAGCTGGTGAAACGTTCAACCAGCATCGCTGCAAAGTCGTGCTCCCCATCCATAAAAATATATTCATTTGGGATAAAGGTGTTTTCAAAAATCACCATCGCTTCCTGACCACCGTAGCGGGCGTTGCCTACGTCGATACTGCCCCCTTCCATCGAGCGGGTGTCGCACGATTGACGGCCGTAGATGTATGTGATCCCTTCAGCCTCAACCGGCACAGCGCCGACAATGGCAAAATCTTTGTCGTTTGCCCCTAAGCGCAATGTGGGCATCACAAGCAGCCAGTGGGAGTTTAAACAGCCGGTTTGATGTGCTTTTGCACCGGTGATATACACACCATCGGCCGTGCGCTTGGTGACATGGACATACAGGTCTGGGTCCGCTTGCTGGTGGGGGGGCAACGAGCGATCCCCTTTCACATCGGTCATCGCTCCGCCGATGACATAGCCGTGGCGATGGGTCATCTCGATAAACGCTTTGAACCGGCTATGGTAAGAGGTTCCGTACTGTTCATCGACCTCATAGCTAACTGAATAGAGCGAATTGTACGCATCCATCCCGACACAGCGTTGAAAACAAGTGCCGGTCAACTGGCCCAATTTGCGCTGCATTTTGTTTTGAGCCACTAGCTCTTGGGTGCTGGTAGCGATGTGGAGAAAGCGGTTGATACGCTCGCCGGTGAATGGGGAAATGGCCGAGGCCAGCTCAGGTTCACGCTGGGCTAGTTCAAAGGTTTGGGCGACCGCATTAATCGACGGCCGGATCATTGGATGATCCACGGTTTCTTCTATTAACTCTCCAAAAAGATAAACTTTTAGATTTCGGCCGCGTAAACTTTCGATGTATTCATCACCTGTTTGAATCGGTTTGGGATTTTTTGCAGAGCTAGAATCTTCGGACGGGTTATTGATGGCTGTCATATTAAATCTCCTTTGCTGGTGTAAAAAATGGTGTGAATTGTTTCGTGGTACAAAATCAGTAACTGTTCAGCAGGGCATAATTTTGCCGTAGGGGTCTACGCCACCGGTTTAGAGTTGTCTCCGAAGGGAGAACTTGGTCTCCGGGGGCGTAGACCCCTACACAAGGTGCTGAATAATTACCAAAACCGTCGGTTTCATCATATCGCCGCAGGTGCGAAGATATGATGCAGTCTAATCGCCTTTTAGCATTCTGGCCTCATAGACTTTTTTCTGCGCTTCAACTGCGGCGACTGTATTCCTCATCAAAATTGAAAGTGTCACGGGTCCCACACCGCCAGGAACTGGCGTAATCCATCCGGCTACTTCATGAACAGAGTCAAAATCGACATCCCCAACTGTTTTTTTGACGCGTTCACCCGCTTCGTTGGTAACTTCAATTTGATTGATGCCGATATCGATCACGGCCGCGCCTGGCTTGATCATATTGCCCGTGATCAGACCTGGTTTACCCACCGCTACAAATACCGCATCCGCCCGCCGAGTGTGTACTGCAAGATTACGGGTGCCGTGGTGACAGACAGTGACGGTTGCAAGTGCCCCCATTAAATGTAGACCCAATGGTTTGCCTACAATTTCTGAATGGCCAACGACGACAACTTCCAGCCCGCGTAACTCCATCCCTGTTGCTTTTAAGCATTCAATTGATGCCAGCGACGTGCATGGTCCTAGCACGTAATCATCATAGACGACTTTACCGATATTGGCCGGATGCATCCCTTCAACGTCTTTTGGGGCGGTAATTGCAGTTTGGATGGCCCCAAGATCGATGTGGTCAGGCAGCGGCCGTTGCAAAATAATTCCGGTAATACGCGGATCAACATTCATGGCCATAATGGCAGCGACGAGCTCGTCGGTTGAAATTGTTTCGGGATATTGTCGCTCTTCAAAGTTGATGTTTAGCTTTTCGGCCGTGCGTCGCTGGTTGCGGATATACAGCTTGGCGGCCGGATTATCCCCAACTTCGATAGAGGCCAAGCTTGGAACCCAGCCTTGTTCTTTGAGTGCCGCGACTCGCTTCGTGATATCTTCTCGAATCGGTTTGGCAACATCCTTTCCTTTTAAGTATTTATGTGACATAGATTTGTATAGTTTGTGGCTAAATCGCTTGCTCTTTAAAGTGTTTGTTCGCTTTAGCCCTTGGTAATTTGCTGTCTTTAAT
>JBLIMP010000032.1:0-22253 GCA_047638855.1 Cellvibrionaceae bacterium
CTAGAAATGTCGATCTCACGCATCCAATCGATTGCTACAGTACATGAGGTACTTTCAGAGCGTGGTTTTAAACTGGTTGATGTGCAAGATGTGTTGCGACGCTTAGCGGCCGGAGCCATAACAGCCCCAGAACAGCACATCTCTATTATTGTTTCTGGCGAAGATTTGGCGCTTCCTAGCCGGTTGGGCACAGCCGTGGCCTTAGTTGTGAATGAGCTGATCCAAAATTCAATCGAACATGGTTTTGCGGGTCAAAAAGATGGGGCGATACAAATTACGATTAGCCATTCTCTAAAAGATGTGATTATTTCGGTGCGTGATGACGGCATTGGTTTGCCGCAAGAAATGGACCGGAATTTAGGATTAGAATTAGTAGAGACGCTGTCGGCCGAGGATTTAAAAGGATCAGTCACTTTTAGGGCCGCTAACCCTGGAACAGAGGTGATGCTTCAGTTTCCAAACCTGGCTGGTTTGAGTTGACCTAAGGTTATATCAATGAAAATTTTAATTGCTGACGACGAATCGATCATACGTATGGGGCTAAAACAAATACTAACCGAGATGGGGCATAGCGTGATTGCGGCCAATAATGGCCGAGAAGCTTTACAAATGGCGCGCGCTCATAATCCAGACATGGCTATCTTAGATATCCGCATGCCATTTACAGATGGGATTCAGGCGGCTAAAGCCTTGGCCAAAAACCAACCGATGCCGATTATTCTTCTGACCGCCTTTAGCGATGATGACCTAATTGAAAAAGCAACAGAGCTACCTATTCAAGGATATTTGGTCAAACCGGTGAACGAAGGAGCTTTAAAAGCCGCTATTTCTGTGGCGGTAAAGCGTTTTGCTGAAACATCAAAGCTCAAACAAACTGGCGCAAAACTCTATATAGCTCTCGAAACTCGCAAACTGTTAGACAAAGCAAAAGGCAAATTGATGTCAGACCACGGGTTAAGTGAAGATGAGGCTTATCAACTTATGCAAGACCAAGCACGTGATTCCCGACAATCAATGAAAGAAATTGCACAGGCTGTGATTGATGGATAGGCTCTTATTGGAAATTAATAACTATTCAACACCTGTTCGTAGTAATGGCTTTAGCCATTGTGTTTCCGGTTAAAGCGACTCAAGCCGCACCTATGCTCGATTTTTTCAGGCTGCTGAACAATTACAAAAACTTTTTGACAATAAAAAAGGGCCGTTTCATTTTTTGAAACGGCCCTTTTTATTTCTACTATTATTATCGAGGATTAGGCATCTTTCTTGGCGAAAGTTAATGCGTTTTCAGCCACATCGATCAAGACATGATCGCCTGCTTTATACTCACCGCGCAACAAACTAACAGATAGCGGGCTTTCAACATGGCGTTGCAACGCACGACGTAGCGGCCGAGCGCCGAAGTCTTTGTCATACCCTTGTTCTGCTAGCCACTTTTTGGCTTCTTGGGTCAGCTCAATGTTTAAGCCACCATGCTCTTCAAGACGTTTGCCAATGTCTTTCATTTGAAGGTCAACGATCTCAACTACTTCTTCAACACTTAACGTTTCAAAAGTAATAATTTCATCGATTCGGTTAATGAATTCTGGTCGGAAGGTCTTCTTTAACGCTTCTTCGATCCGTTTCTCATCTCCGCCATCGTCGTTGCTCATTCCGGCAAACCCTAAAGCGCCAGCTTTCTTCACAAACGAAGTACCAACATTACTGGTCATGATGATGATGGTGTTACGGAAGTTGATTTCACGTCCTTGTCCATCAGTTAAACGACCATCGTCCAAAAGCTGAAGCAACGAGTTCCAGACTTCTGGATGGGCTTTTTCAATTTCGTCAAAAAGCACCACGCTATACGGCCGGCGGCGAACCTGCTCTGTTAGCTGGCCGCCTTCTTCATAACCGACATAGCCTGGAGGAGCACCAAACAAACGGCTAACCGTATGTTGTTCCCGGTACTCACTCATATCGACTCGGATCAACGCTTCGTCATCCCCAAACATAAATCCAGCCAATGCTTTAGCCAATTCTGTTTTACCGACACCGGATGAACCAAGGAACATGAATGCGCCAATGGGCCGTTTAGGATCTGAAAGACCTGAACGACTACGGCGAATCGCATCTGATAAAGCAACAATCGCTTTCTTTTGGCCGACAATACGTTCTGCAATGCGTTCTTCCATGTTGAGCAATTTATCAGCTTCTGCTTCAAGCATTTGGTTAACCGGAATACCGGTCCATTGGGCAATAACATCTGCTATATCGTCAACATCAACAACTTCATCTAGTTTGTTTTCAGAGCGCCAATTATCACGTGCACTTGTAAAATCAGTTTCTAGCTGGATGCGTTCTGTCCGCATCACGGCCGCACGCTCATAGTCACGGGCCGTATGGGCCGCCTCTTCTTCAAGCGCTAATGAATCGACTTTTATCTTTAGTTTTTTAATGTCTTCTGGCAAGGTGTATAGGGCCACACGCAATTTGGCGGCCGCTTCATCGATTAGATCAATAGCCTTGTCTGGCAATTTGCGAGATGTGACATATCGGTGCGATAAACGTACCGCTTGCTCCAAAGCTTCTGGCGAATAGCTGACTTTGTGATGGGCCTCATACCGGGCACTCAGACCCCGAAGCATCAAAATCGTGTCATCAACTGATGGCTCATCAACAAATACGGGGGCAAAACGGCGTTCTAAGGCACTGTCTTTTTCAATGTATTGGCGATATTCGTCTAAGGTAGTGGCCCCAACAGTTTGGAGTTCACCGCGAGCCAAGGCCGGTTTCAGCATGTTACTCGCATCCATCGCCCCTTGGGCTGCCCCTGCACCTACAACAGTGTGTAACTCATCTATGAAAAGAATGATCTCGCCATTTGAGTTTTGAACTTCTTCGATGGCCGCTTTTAAACGCTCTTCAAACTCGCCCCGGAATCGACTACCAGCGATCATAGACCCTAAGTCAAGTGACATGACTTTGCGGTTGAGTAAGTTTTCTGGCACGTCGTTATCAACGATTTTTTGAGCCAACCCTTCAACGATTGCGGTTTTGCCAACACCCGCTTCACCAATTAATACCGGGTTGTTCTTGGTTCTGCGGCTCAAAACGATAATCACGCGCAAAATCTCTTCATTCCGGCCGATAACCGGGTCAAGTCGCCCGTCACGGGCTAAAGCGGTTAAATCACGAGCGTACTTCTCAAGTGTTTTGTAACGCGATTCTGTGTTGCGTTCTGTGACCCGCTTGCCACCGCGAATATCTTGAATCGCCTCGTTAACAGAGGTGACATTAATGCCAAATTCTTGAAGAATTCGTGCGGCCGGTGTGTTTCTTTCGCTCATAATCGCTAAGAAAATATGCTCGGTCGAAATAAACTCATCTTTTAATTTGGTTGCTTCGCTTTGGGCCAGTTCTAAAACGGTACGAATACGTGGCGTATAAAAAATCTGCCCAACACCACCACCATATACGTTAACTTTTGGTGCTTTTTTAAGCGTTTCGTCAACACGGTCAGTCATTGCAGCCGCATCCACTTTTAAATAATCAAGGATATGGGCAACTGCGCCGTCGTTTTGCTCAAGCAGTGCCATATATAAATGTTCTGTGTCCACTTGGCTATGGCTATAGCGTTGAACGATTTGGTAAGCGCGGGCGGCCGCATCTTGTGCTCTTTCTGTAAATTTATCGAATCTCATTGGGTTTTGTTAGTCAAAATAATGATTAGTATTTATGGATTGCCTAGTGCAATTCATATTTTATCTTATGAAAAGAACTTGATTAAGACGAACAAGTCCTATTAAATACTTTTGCAACTTTGCTTTTCGCATTAATTAGTAACTATAGGAGAAACCGGTTGGAAAGTTGTAAGATTCTAATACATTTAGCACTTGTGTTAATAGAGTGCTAACCCTGTACTTAAAAAAAAGACCGCTGGTTTCCCAACGGCCTTTAAAAAAGAATTAATCCGTTAGCGTAAACTAACTAATCCATTGCATCGTAGCCAGGGCCTTCAACAAAGAAATCATAATTTGGTTCAATATCTTCGCTTAGGTCCAATTCAGTGCCTGGTGCAATTTTAATTGCATTTAGCACGTTAACTTGATGATCACCAACTGTAGCATCTTTTAACGGCTCACCAGCCATGTCTTCTTTCTTCATAGCGATCCAAGTTCCGCCATCATGAATGTCTTGAACTATAAAGTCCATAGGGACTTCTTCTTCAGGGAAAATCGCTTCATATGGGCATTCAGGTATACACGCACCACAATCAATACAGGTATCGGGATCGATGTAAAGCCATGGCCATTCTTCTTCGGGTTTACCGAGGACCATACATTCTACGGGGCAAACCTCTACACAAGCGGTATCACGCAAACAGAGGCGTGTAACAATATGGGTCATTTGAGTATCTCCTTATCAGATGGCAAAGTTAACCATGCAAGAGTATATTTTCTAATAATGGTTCGCATTTTACACAGATTGGACTTTTTTGAAAAGTAGAACAATCTGATTATGTAAAATCATTATATCCTGTTTTCCCAGAGAGCTTTGAACCTTTTACCATATGTGCTGAATCTAGTTCGGGTCAAATTAGGATAAAGGCTTTTCGGCCGGAAGTTTGACACTTGGTAAGCGTTAAGCCTATGCTTGTTTATATATGGAAACATCGATTCGCAGTAAGACCTCAACAATTGATATTTATGTTAAATTAGCTCAATACCCGATCTTGGCTGATCGTATCCGCATGCGCATGCGCGAGGAGCTATTCAGCAAAGGAATTCTGCTTGAAAGGATTTTTGAGGAAGAGGTTCATGGAAAAGCGATTGCGTCTCAACGCAGAGAAGGAGTTTACGATCCATTTAACCGCGAGCCAGCAAATACATGGCAAATGCGCAACGCACGATTGCGAGATTATCAGACTGATTTTTATTTTGGAAATAATTTTCCAACCCAACGCTTTGATGAAATTGTTCAAGAAGAAATTGAAAATAACAACCCCGCTTCTGATCGGGTTGATTTAGCCTTTAACCCCGAACTTGCGCCTTGGGAAATGCTTTTTCGTCAAGGTGAAGTGTATGAATCAATCCCTGAATCAGAGCGTGAACGAGTCAGGCATCACCTAGAAGAAATTAGGGTTGTGTTGATCAAAGGGATGATTAGTGATCATCTTCAGTTCATTGGTGTGGCCAAAAAGGTGTTGTCTATTAAAGATTTGCGTACGATTTATGAAAGGCGTATCGGGGAAGGAAAGATTGGCGGAAAAGCGGCCGGGATGATGTTGGCTTGGCGTATTCTTAAAAATACGCCTGAGCTAAGCGACAAGGTTTTTATTCCAGAGTCATACTTTATCGGCAGTGAAGTGATTTACGATTTTCGGACTCAAAATAATTTGAGCTATATCATGAATCAAAAATATCGGCCTCTGGAAGAAATTCAAAAAGATTATCCCTATGTTATCGCCGAGCATATGAATGCGACCTTCCCCAAATATGTGACCAACCAGCTTAAGGCAGTTTTGGAGCATATGGGAAACCGGCCGATCATTGTGCGCTCATCTAGCCTGCTTGAAGATAACTTTGGCTTTTCGTTTGCGGGTAAATATGAAAGCATTTTTTGCCCAAATCAAGGCACACCCGAAGAAAATTTAACTGACTTGCTAAACGGCATTCGCCGAATCTATGCCAGCACGCTAAATCCGGAAGCGATCCTTTACCGAAAAAAGCATGGGTTAATCGATTACGATGAACGCATGGCGATTCTAATCCAAGAGGTAATGGGAGAAGGACACGGTCGTTATTGGTTTCCAGCCTTAGCCGGAGTTGGGTTTAGCCAAAACGCGTGGCGTTGGCACGAAAAAATCAAACGTGAGGATGGCTTTTTGCGATTGGTTTGGGGCATGGGGACCCGAGCAGTTGATCGTATAGGGCACGACTATGCCCGTTTGATTGGTTTAAGCCACCCACAGCTAAGACCTGAAGCTGATACACGCCGGATCAAAACTTACTCACAAAAGTTTATAGATCTTGTTGACCTTGAAGACAACAAGTTTAAAACGTTGCCTATTGAAGAGGTATTGACACGCAGATACTCGCATGTTGGGCTTTTGGCGGAAATTGATCGGGGTGACTACTTACAACCGATTTTATCAAAAGCTTCAGTACGGCCGGGGGATGATTTAATCCTAACCTTTAAGCACCTATTGGCAGATTCAACCTTTCCCTCAATGATGAAGACGGCTCTTAAGTCGATTGAATCAGTCTATGGGCTACCTGTTGATACAGAATTTTCTATTGAAATTGTGCGTGACGGAAATGACAAAGATTATCGGCTGAATTTACTTCAATGTCGCCCGCTTTCAGAAAAAAGGGTGTCACAACCGGCCGAAATACCATCGGATATTCCTCAACAAGATCTTCTCTTTAGGACAAATGGACTTGTTCCAGATGGTCAAGTTGACGATATTAGGTACATTGTCTTTGTTGACCCTGAAATTTACCGGCAAACAACTTCCCCCCAAATTCGCTTAGAACTCGGCCGAATTGTGACAAGGGTGAATCAAAAACTTGAAGGAGAGCGGTTTATTTTGATGGGTCCTGGTCGGTGGGGTAGTTCAAACCTCGAATTAGGGGTAAAAGTAGGTTACGCCGATATTCATAATACACTCGCTTTAATAGAAATCAGTGTCAGCGACATAGACGGTGGCGCACCAGAACTTTCCTATGGAACTCACTTTTTTCAGGATCTAGTCGAAGCCGATATATTCTCACTGCCTCTTCATTTGGACTCACAAGACTCGATTGATAGTTATTTCAATTGGGATTTATTTCGACAAATGCCTGGATCTCTTTGCACATTGCTTCCAGATGACGCAGCCTACGAAGAGGCCGGCCGGATTCGCATCATTGACCTTCAAAGTTGCATAGGTAAAACCGCTTCAATCTGTATGAATGGATTAGCCGATAGAGCCGTTGGTTTTCTCACCAAAAACAATTAAACAGCACCTGCAATTATCAATCTTTCTATAATTCTTGATGCAACCCCTTTATTGAGGATATTTTCACAGACAAATTTTATTTTTGCACTAGTCTCAAACCTGAGATGAGATTCAACTCCTAATCAATGCGACTTGTCTCATCTTTAATCTCATAGTATTTTTGAGATTAGATTTCGCAAACTAGCTGGTATATTAGCAAGCTCTTTTATTGTCTCATCCTAATATATTGCTACCTCAGTATCATACATATCAAGCTTATTCAATAGCCTTTATAAGCGTTTGGCATAATTTCATTTGGTAAAATGAGCATAAAGAAACAAGATCAAGATGCTAAAAAATCAGTAGTTATCAAATTGCCTAACAATGTCTCTTTAGTTTCTACAGCGACAGGCACTGTGCTCGTGCATTCCCCTCCGGAGACATTAAAATCAATCCTTTCGTACGGACATGAGATCCCAGAAATCATTTTAATCCCTCAAGATGTAAGCGCCGGAAAAGAACTAGGATCAACCGGTTTTGTCCGATCAGGTATAAATTATGCCTGCATAGAATTTCTCCTTTATGCACAGTTTTTTGGTAAAGGGCAAAAATGCTTAATTGTGACCCATACATTGCTCCAAAAAGAACGCCTTGAGGTAATTCTAAATGAAACTTTTATAGGGCCTCTTGATCAAATGCTTGAAAACAATATGGCATGGCTTATTCAAGAATGTCAACTTGTTAGCTACTTCCCCCCTTTGGGAAGAGCGCCTACATGGTCCGATTTATGTGACATTATTAGTCTTGATCAAACTACGGATGGATTGATTCGGGAGAATACATCTATTGCGATTGACAACATGACACATGAATATATCTTCTGCGACCATAGCCTTGAAATAGCTCGAGTCTCAACAGAAATTACAGAACAAGCGATGCCAATCTCCTTTCCACCTTCCGGCCCCATTCACCAGCAAGAATTAACATTGCAATTCATTGGAGGCAGCGACGGTTTTGACCCTGACGGGATTACAACTTGTTTCTTGGCGTGGGTGCATACTGAATCTCAAACCTATGCAACTTTATTTGATACAGCTGCATTTATGCGACAACGCTTAGGCCATTTGGGGTTATCAACTCGACAAATTTCAGAAGTTGTTATTTCTCATCTTCATGAAGACCATATCGCAGGGCTACCTGAGCTAATTCTGATGGGGGAAAATCAAATCCAAATCATTACGTCTGACTTGATTTACAAAAGTCTTTTAAAGGTGCTAACAGCTATATTCAATCTGCCGACTGATGAAGTTGCCTCACTCTTTAGATTCATCCCTCTTAATCCAGGCTCTCCGTTGATGATTGATGATCGGAAGTTCAGTTCACTTTATGCAGTTCATTCGATCCCGACACTCGCAATCAGACTAAACGGCCTCTATTTCTCAGGGGATATGCGCTATGACGAGGTATGGTTCGACGAATTAGTTACTGAGAATGTCCTTTCACACGAACGTAGAGATGAGCTAGTAGGGTTTGCAGAGGGGGCATCCGTTATCGTGCAAGATGCTGGTGGAGGCACTATCCACACTACAATTACCCGTGAGCTGCTCGAAAGACTATTATCTGGCGGACGCCGAGTCATTTTAGCTCATACAAAACCTGAGCTATTGCCCCATTTAGATAAAGATCTCGAAAATCGAATCGATTTCGCCTCGAGTGGTCAAATCATCGGTATGGGTGAATCTGTTCCCGCCAAACCGGCAGAAGGCATTATGGAGACTATTATTAGTTCTGCATTGCTTGCACGTTTACCATTTGAAATGCGGCATAAATTGAGCCAGACGATTTCAAAGGTCAAGTATAAAAAAGGGGACAAAATCATTTCACACGGGGAAGCATACAATGGGTATGTGTACCTTGTTCATTCAGGTTTAATTGAAGTAAAGTCATTTGATTTGGTTGAGCTACGGCTGGTTGCAGGACGCGGCAGTATCATAGGTGAACGTAGTGCTTTAAAGAACAATGGCCAGAAAACCTTTAGAGTCAATCATACCTACGCTCAATCTGATGTAGAGCTTATCCAAATTAACGGCGAGTTATTTCGTCAATTAGCCAATTTCTTAGGACTCGAAAAAGCGTTTATTAAAGCAGAATGGTTACTCGAGCACTCTCCATTTAGAGATATGCTCTGGGCCGATATTCTTGATTTAGCCCTTGATTTGCGAGTTCGTCATTTGAAACCAAGTACAACACTTTATGAGTTTAACTCCCCTGGATATGAAAGCTTTCTACTTGTTTCTGGGGTGATTAATTTGTTAGGCAAAAATGGGGAACAACAACATCAATTGACCGAAGCAGGCAGCTTTTTTGGAGGGCGTGCAACGCTTTTCAATGAACTACATCGCTTTCAGGCAATTACGCAAGCGGCGTCTGAAGTATGGGTTCTACATTCTGTAGATTTAAAAAGAATGCACATGGTTCATCCTCACATTTCATTGCATTTGCGTGGAAATGAGATGATGAATACATGAACAAGAATCAAGGAGAGGTAATCCTCCGGCACTTGCCTCAATAAGATATCAGCGCGCTCAGTAAGAATAAATGTACTTCCCTAAATCATAGAAATGCTTTATGTTTGTATGCTAACCTGCTTTTATGACATATTACTTTATTAACTGGATTGATATGCCCTTGCGCATAACTTGAATTATAAGTGTGCAAACATATTGTAAGCCCGTATGATTTATATATGTATGTATGCAAAATCTATCAGCGGTATTTTCGATAATCTTGAAAAGTACTAAAATTAGATCGTAGCTGATTTTTGATTCATAAATAATCGTTTTGAGTTTTATTACGGTTGTTTCTAAACATCCTCGAGCAACTTTCGTAGTTGCTCGTTGAAATTCCTCATAGTTCTCAAAGACTAACATTATTTTCTTTGGCAACTTTAGACCTAATAACTTTGAATGACTAACGAAAAAAAAACCATTGTCTGTATTGAAGATGAGCCAGATATGATTGACCTTGTTCGGCTTATATTAGGACGCCATAACTATCAAGTACATGGCGCATTAGGTGGGGTCGAAGGGTTAGCGTTGATTCATGAGCTCAAACCTGATCTTGTGCTACTCGATTTAATGATGCCAGAAATGGATGGATGGCAAGTTTTTCAAACTATCCGTGTTGAAGAAGAGATTAGTCACATCCCTGTTATCATTTTAACTGCGAAATCTCAAAGCATAGACAAAGTTTTGGGATTGCATATCGCTAAAGTAAATGATTATGTGACAAAGCCATTTGGGCCACAGGAGCTATTGGCTACCGTTAAGAAAGTATTGGATCAAACTGAAACTGCCTAAGCCAAATAAATAGTTCCACTTCCGAAATGCTCGCTATTTAGTTTGCTTTTCAGCTCTAAAATCGCCGTAAGTAGACCATTACTATTACTGAATGATCTGGAATCAAAGAAATTTTGATCAGATTTTGGTAACTTGAACCTGATTGGGCTTACTTTTCCTCAATACGCGTTTATAATTCAATTTCTTAGGCTCGGGCATGGTAGCTAAAATACGTTGTGTAGAGTTACTATAATTTGGAAATAAACATAATTGTTCAGTAGCCTAAAAAATCGAATTTGTAGGTGCGACTTTAGTCGCTTTAACCGGAATACTATGAACAGGTGCAGAATAGTTACAAATAAACAAGATAACATAGGTGGAACAAGTTGGCTAAATCAATACTGATAGTAGATGACGAACCGATGGCAAGAACGCTTTTGCGTTTGATGCTTGTTAGATCGGGTTATGAAGTAATTGAAGCGATTGATGGCTATGATGCACTTGAGAAGCTACGTACGATATTGCCAGATCTTGTTGTGCTTGATGTAATGATGCCAGGATTAAGTGGATTTGAAGTCTGTTCAACAATTCGCACTGAAAAAGCAACCTCTCGGATTCCAGTTATTATGCTAAGCGCAAAAACAGATACTGCAAGCGTTTCTCAAGGAATGGATGTTGGTGCAACACGCTATTTAACCAAACCTGTGTCGCCTGATGAATTGACGCGCCAAGTTTCAGGTGTTTTGGCAGCTTTCAGCAACCCATTTCAAAGTGATATTGGGTTTTGAAATCATATAACTGTTTAAAGCAGAGCAAACTTGTATTTTTTTGGGTGAATTGCGATGCTCAGCAGCCATAGTTCTCACTTAAGTTATGTTTGATATTTTTCGTAAAGATGCTCAAAGATGGGTAATTCCATCAAAGTTTGCGGAACCCTCAGAAGTTACATTTTTAAAAGTATTATCAATGCTTTATCGATATCCATCCTTAAGAATGATGTTTTGGTTTCGTTTAGCTAGATGGTGCAAAGACCAACGAATTCCGGCTATTCCGAATCTACTTTATCAGGTTGTTTTTCATCGTTTTGGCGCCGAATTACGTTTGGATACACCGATTGGCGGCGGTTTATATATTGCACACCCGGCCGGTGTTGTGATTTCCCCTGATTCTATGGGTGAAAATTGTTCGGTTATTGCAGCCGTCACGATTGGGATGCGTAATGAATTTGCCTTTCCCAAAATAGGAGATCGTGTATTCATCGGAGCCGGCGCGCGCGTGCTGGGCAATATTAAATTAGGCGATGATGTTCAAGTTGGAGCCAATAGCGTGGTAGTAAAGGACACTCCGGCCGGTAGTACAGTTGTGGGGATCCCCGGCCGAATCATTTCAATTTACGGCGAAAAACCTCAGTCTCCAAATAGTTAACCCCTTCGTGCCTTACCAAACAATTACAGGGATTAATTTACCCTCGCTAAAGAATTGACTATAATGGCCACTCTTTTAAGAGTGGTTCTTAAGAAGTAGACTCAGATATTTCTATTAGGAGAGTAATTATGACTCGTGCAGTAAAAATTATCGCAATTATCGTTATCTCAATCGCTTTTGGCTTTTTGGTCACACATGTGGGTATGGCTTTAATGAATACAAATGCTCAAGAGTATGGCACTTATTTCGGAACACATGGGGATGGGCTAGCCTATTATCCTCTTACTATCTTGTTCGCTGGCTTAGGCTTATCTATTTGGTTAGACAAGTGGTTTGGTACCGAAATTCTGCCTCATTAGCTTTTGGCATACCAAATAAATCTCAAGATTTAAAAAGATCGCAATCAGTTGTACCATCTGCTGTTGCGAGAATGGCCTAAATACAAGAAGGTATTCTGTTTGTTGTATCAGAATACCTTTTTTTGTTTTCTTATGTTAGGTTATAAACGCGCCTGCAAAATAATATAAACCAATGCTCTGTCAAAATGATAAAGCATAAAGTGTTTTTAGCGGAACAAAACCGTCAGACCCTTCTTAACAAAACACTATTTATTTCCCACCCTGGAAAAATAAAGGATTCTCATGAGTGCAAAAGTAATTGATGGCAAAGTAATTTCAGCAAAGGTACGTAGTGAAGTAAAAACGGCCGTTGCTCAAATGCAAACAAACCACGGATATTCCCCTGGTTTGGCAACTGTATTGGTCGGTGACAACACCGCATCAGCCACCTATGTGCGGGCAAAGCACAAAGCGTGTGAAGAGGTTGGCGTTCGGTCAATCGGCCGGATACTGTCAGAAGACATAACCCAAGAAGAACTGCAAGCTGTGGTTCAAGAATTGAACGACGACCCAGAGGTTGATGGCATTTTGGTGCAATTACCATTGCCTAAACATATCGATGAGGAAGCGATTCTAGGTACGATTGATCTTGAAAAGGATGTGGATGGATTCCATCCGATTAATATCGGTCGATTGTCAATGAAAGGCCGCGACCCCCTCTTCATCCCTTGTACACCTTACGGTTGTATGCGTTTGCTTGCTGAAGCTGGGGTTGATCTAAACGGGGCTGAAGCGGTTGTAGTTGGACGATCAAACATTGTAGGGCTACCGATGGCGTTTTTACTCAACAATGCGAATGCAACGGTCACAATCGTACATAGCCGTACAAAGGATATGAACGCTCACCTTAAACGGGCCGACGTAATCGTAGCGGCCGTGGGTATCTCTGAAATGGTTAAAGGCGATATGATCAAACCCGGTGCTGTAATCATTGACGTAGGCATTAATCGCAAAGATGATGCTTCACGGAAAAGAGGGTATCGATTGGTTGGTGATGTTGATTATGACGATTGTTTACCGGTTGCTGGTGCAATTACTCCGGTTCCCGGTGGTGTTGGCCCCATGACAATTGCAATGTTAATGCAGAATACCCTGCATGCGGCCGAGCGGAAGTTAGCATAAGACACCAAACAGTATAAACGAAATTATACTATTGGTTCAAAAAACAATCACAAGAGGTTTTTTGTCAATCCTTTTCACAAAGACCAAACAGGATAAACATGTTTATCCTGTTTGGTCTTTTTCAATCTACCCCTGTGCTTCAGCCGGATGTTTTTCTTCCAAGTAGTCAGCATGCTGTGACCGGCCCGTTGCTCGTAACCGCTTTAGATATGCGGGCAAATGGCCCCGTGTATGAAATGCGCCGCCCTGACGCAATACCGTCATCATTGGGTCTACATCTGTCGTCGCAGTCGCCTTCATATCAGTCAACCAACGCACAAGATAAACCAAACCGCAGTTTACAATTTCCGGCTGGGTCGTAGCCAAGTTATGTTGCTCATGTGGATCATCGGCTAAATTAAACAGCATAAGGTCATCCAGCATTTTATAACCATCGTGATAGGTGCGGAGCAATATATACGGCACGCTATCATGATTAAAGCGGACGCCACGCTGGCAAGACCAAGCTCCCTGACTGACAACCAAAAACTCTTGTCCAAGCTCCTCGCCTGCGATAAACGCCGTGGTAAATGGAATCCCATCCCAGTTGGCTGGAACTGGGCTACCAGCCAGCTCTAATACAGTAGCGGCCCAATCATAATGGTAGTGCAGGGCAGAATCGACCCGAGGGGCTTTCACTTGTGGCCCGTGCACAATAAGCGGTATATGGCAGGTAATCTCGTCGGCCGTTTGATGGTCTCCCCACACGTTTAACTCACCTTGGTTCTCGCCATGATCTGCACTAATCATAATCAAGGTGTCGTCTAAAATCCCCATCGTTTCTAATTTGGCAATGAGCATGCCGACATGGTGATCGGCCCAGCGTATGCCAGTGTCATAGTGATCAATCCACCAGCGAACCGCTTCCATTGAATCAAGCTGATTGGGGCCATCCCACCAATGTAGGTGTGGGGCTTTGTCTGAAAAGCTATTCACCTCTTGAGGGCTATGTGGTCCATAGCCGTTCCAAGCCGCTTGCCAATATTCTTCCGTGATATGGGCGGGTAGAGGATCGTTTTCAAATGGATTCCCAAATTCGGCCGGGGTGCGATAAGGTGTGTGTGGATCCCAGATATTAAAATGCAAAAACCAATCGTCTTCTTGCCCATGCTTGTCGAGCCACTCTAATGCGACCGGTGTGACTTCATCGGCCGTCTCATTGCCGTTTTTGATATGGGCATGAACCTCGTGAAAGCCCGCATACCAATGCCAAGCTGAATGCCGTTGCCCAAATGCACTGATCGACGTGGTGTAATACCCTTGTTGTTGTAAGAGCGACGGCCACGAAGTAAGTGAAAAAGGGTCTCGGAAGCCACGATTATCGTCGATGATGGGAGTGCTGGCCCGGCCACCGTGATCGATGACACCGGTGTGAAATCCACATCGGCCGCTGAACAGAGCCGTGCGTGATGGAAGACACGGCGCATCACTAATATACACATTGTCAAAACGAACACCTTCAGATGCCAGTGCGTCGATATGAGGGCTGGTGTTCCGGTGGTAGCCGTAGCAGCCTAAATGGTCCGGCCGTAAACTATCAATATCAATGTAAAGAATTTTCATATTTAAAAGGTAACCGTTCAGAGGGGTGTAAGGCCGTAGGCATTCCCTTCGGTCGGGACGGAAAGAAAATCTCTTCTTCGGGGATTAAAACCGCCCCGCCCCTTTCACCCCTACGAAGTTATGCGTATCAATGACAGGGGGACTGAACGGTTACTTTAAGAGTTGGGCCTACTGAAATGCCCTATGGTGTGGGTGTGACTAAAACCATCCCTTTTGGAATTTCTTGGACATATGGTTCTGGAATGGGTGGTTTTGCATCTGTAAAAATAACATTTTCAAAGCCCAAATCATTTAGGAAGCTTTCCATATATTCTTGGGCGTTTTGCTGAGCAACTTCTAAGACTTTAATTTCGTCTAAAGCATATTCAAGGATCGCGTCTCGGCCGATGATACGAACCTCGCGTTCAAGGTCTTTGTCTGCTCCAGTAAATAACCCTACATCGCGATCGACAACATAGCTTTTATCTTCGTCAAGCGTAGCAACCAAAATTTCCGAGTCTGGGAGATGGATCATAATAGTAGTGGGGTCAACAACCTGCACGTCCCCATCTTCCATTTTGGCAAAATCTATCCCTGCAATTACTTCTCCTACCGCCACGAACACCATGCTTTCACCAAAAAGACCAAACAACGTCTCTGTATTTCGTTCGGAAGTCGCTATCTTTTCTGCTTCGACGCGCGCCGTTTCTAGGCGAGCCAATTTGCTGACGCTTGTCACAATCGTAAGTGGGTCTGGTAAAATTTCGGGGGTAGCTTTTAAAAGCAGGCTACGTCCTAAGTTTAGCAGGGGGTTATTCTCAATAGCATCTTGAGCCGTTTGGTTCAGTTCATAAAGTCCCCATGCGAAAATACCTCCAAAAATGATGGAGACAATTAGAAAGACGATTAAGATGGGTCGCCAAGCCGATTTCCGTTCACGATGGCCTTGATCAGTTTGTTCATCGGTATTGTTTTGTTTACTCATAATCTCCTGTTAATGTTCACACCCATGTGCTTGTCGGGTGTTTCACAGTGTCTTACCATTTATCTTTTCTTCGAGCTAAACTAGCTATTAGCCCGTTCATTCCTTACGGTGTTCTTGGATACATGTTGCGACCCGCTCAATCAAATTGATCCTTTAAGAATCCAGCGGCTCAAAGAAAAAGGACATATGCTTCAATCGATATCGCTTTGCTTTGTTATGTATAACGTAGATTATGGCATAGAGTTTCGCTAAAGACTGGTCTAATTTGGCCGGTATATCTTGTATTGTTGAATAAATACTTTTTTCACTTCATTCAAATGAAATTGTTTTCTAAAAACCTCTCCCGATCTTTTCTCTTTCTGGGTTTACTGTTTATTTTAATTATTCCTGTTGAAAGATCACATGCACAAACCACAGACAACAATGGATTAACGATGACTGTCCAGCCGGGATTTGATGGCATTATCAAAAACGATAATTGGTTTCCGGTTTTGGTTACATTGGCCAATGATGGGGTCGCAGTCGAAGGGACACTCGAACTCTCGTTTGGAGACAGCGGAACCACTTGGGCAACAAATGTTTCTCTGCCCACCCAGTCACGCAAACAGATTCAAACAACCGTCTATGCTTCGGAATCAATACAAGCGTTTAAGGCTGTTTTGAGAAGCGACGAAACGGGTGAGCCTTTACTCAGTTCCTCTAACAACAGTTTAAAACGCTTAGACCCGGCCGATAGCTTGATTTACGCCGTGGTTTCCCCTGAACCGGATACGCTTGAGCAGCTTGAAAAAGTACGTCATAGTCGGGCAGATGCGGCCGTTGCCTATTTAGCCATCGATGAAATCCCAACAGATCCAATCGCCTTGCAACCACTCGACGTGCTCGTTTTTAACGACACCGACACCAACTCACTTTCGGCCGGTCAGCGTGAATCAATTGAAATTTGGCTACGTCAGGGTGGACAACTGGTTTTAACAGGCGGATCTGGTTGGCAAAAAACAACGGCCGCATTTAGCCATCTGCTGCCCGTTGAGATTGTGGCAACAGAGTCAATCAGTACCCTCTCAAATTTTGAGTCAGCCATTGGAAGTAACTTTCGAGACGCTGGCCCATATGTGATTGCCCGGTCAAGCTTGAAAAACGGAGAATTGGTCTGGAGAGATGAAGCCCAGCCGATTTTAGCGCGGCGGGCCGAAGGGGCTGGCAACGTGTGGTTTTTAGCCCTCGACCCCCAGTTTGCCCCACTTGATGATTGGGATGGCAGCTTGGTTTTATGGGATTCAGTTGCTCAGTTCGTGCCACACCCTCTTTTTTGGGAGCGAGGCTTTGACAGTGAAGATTCTCTTTACGAAGCAGTTTCAACGATTCCTACGATTCAACTGCCTTCAGTTTGGTTGATTCTAGGGTTTATGGGGCTTTATGTTTTGGTTGTAGGGCCACTTAACTACATTGTCTTAAGCCAGATGGACCGACGTGAGTTGGCGTGGTTAACATTGCCGATCACAATTCTTTTATTTAGCGGTGTGGCCCTTTTAATCGGCCTCCAGTTTCGCGGGAATCGGGTGATTGTGAATCAGCTTTCGGTTGTCTCCGGCCGGATTGATGCGTCAGAGCTAAAAGTAGAAAGTGGAATCGGTATTTATTCGCCTCGGCGCGATGAGTACGATATTACATTTACACCGGACACCGGTCTAAAATTCGTTAGCCGCTTTGGTCTTAGTAATCTCTCTGATTCATTGCGAGTCACGCTCGGCAACGAAAATGTTTTAGAAGATGTTTTGGTTGCGGTGGGCGAAGTAACCCCATTAACGGCAAGTAGCTTTCAAGATGCCTCGCCGATTTCCGGCCGTGCGTCATTGTCGGCCGACAAAAAAAGTGTTGAACTATCAGTAACAAATGATAGCCCTGACACAATACGAAACATTCTTCTTCTAGTCGGAACCAAACAAATTCAACTTAAAAACCTCAATCCGGGCCAAACAATCAGCCAGCAGATAGACATTCCATCTGCTTCACAAAAAGCGTTTGAAACGGAAGCATCGGGTTCCCCAGAAACCTATCAAGTTATTCAAGGCCAGACAGATATTACTCAAGACTCTCCATTGGAAAACGGATTTCCAACATTAATCGAGGGCGAATCGCCAGGCGGTTATACCTCTTATTACTATTACGATGACCCAGAAGAAAGCCAGCGTTATAATTTATTAAGCAGTTTATACGAGACCTATAATAGCGATACCGTTTACACTCCGACCGGCAAGATTATCTTCATTGGCTGGAGCGAAGCTGCTCAAATCGACATCTCATTAAACAGTAGTCGGTTTGACTTAGCCGCATCATCACTTTACTTTATTGAAATACCGGTTGAAAAATAGCCCCCTGTTATCAAATCCATTATGTCCGCAATTATTGAAATTAATGGTTTAACCAAAAAATACGGTGGCTTCGCTGCTTTGGACAGCCTCGACCTACAAATAGAAGAAGGGGCTATTTTCGGCTTTATCGGCCCGAATGGAGCCGGAAAGACCACCACCATGCGCATCCTCACAACTCTGCTAAAAGCGACAGAAGGGAGTGCGACTATCGGGGGCTATTCTGTAGCAACTCAACCAAATGAAGTGCGAAGACTGATTGGCTATATGCCGGATTTTTTCGGCGTATACGACGATATGAAAGTGTGGGAATATCTCGACTTTTTCGCCGCCTGCTATGACATTCCCGAATCTGTACGCAAAGGGATGATCGGAGATTTACTTGATCTGGTTGACTTAGGCCATAAACGGGATGAGATGGTTGAAAGTTTGAGCCGAGGCATGAAACAGCGACTTTGCTTGGCACGAACGTTGGCTCACGACCCCAAAGTGCTCATTTTAGATGAGCCTGCTAGTGGATTAGACCCTCGTGCGCGTATCGAAATGCGAGAATTACTGCGCGAGCTACAGGGGATGGGTAAAACGATTTTTTTCTCGTCCCACATTTTGTCAGAGGTTGCAGATATTTGTACCGATATCGGCATTATGGAAGCAGGACGGCTAATTGCATTTGGCGATATTGAGCAAATGCGCCAACAACTTCAGGTGTCGCGTCTCATCCAAGCAAGAATTATCGGCGATACAGTACCCCTAAAAGATATTCTGATAGGGCATGCGAAAGTTGAAAAGATTACCGACGGCCGGGAAGTTGAACTGACACCCGATATTGTGCGTTTTGATTTTACAGGTGATGATGACGAGCTAAGTGCTTTATTGCGCACGCTTATCGACAACCGCATTCAGCTTATCTCTTTTAGTGAAGAAGTAGGCGACCTTGAAGATGTCTTTATGCAAGCAACCAAGGGAATTATCAACTAGCAAGTCAAACTGATTTGCTACGCCTTATCTATGTGGGCCTTTTTTAAAACAGTCCGTACCAATCCGATTTATCTGCGTGAACAAGGACGTTGGGGCGAGCCAAACCAATACTACGCAACATTGATGCGCTACTTGCCGCTTATTATTTTGCTTGTGCTTGTATTAGGTGTTTGTGGATACGGTCAGGCATCCGCTCTAATGGGGTTAAGCAATCAAACAGGTGTGTTTTTCGCCCTTATTTGCATTCCCAATATTCTGATCCAAATCCTCACTTGGATCGGCCTTATTATCGCTCCTGCCCTGACCGCCCCGTCAGTGGTAGAAGAGGTTCACCGGGGTAGCTGGGACATTTTAAGGCTGACCCCGATGCCAACAATGCATATTATTGTGGCAAAGTTTTTAGGCGGCCTTTCACGCTTAAAAATATGGCGGGTATTACTGATTACGAGCGCTCTTTATGCGGCCGGGGCTGCGATCGGATCATCCACTCTTTTCTACCAAGAGTCGGCCCCAGCACCGATATTCTGGGGATTGGTTACGGGGCTGATGATATTCATTCGGCCCTGGCTCGAAATCGGATTTGCCGGGCTTGCGGGCTTGACGCTGTCACTTTGGACCAGCTCAACTAGAGCTGCGCTCATTGGCTCTTACGCTTTGGTTGTATTTTTCAGACTCGTTTTAGGCAATATTGTTTTGTGGTCTATTGTGGCAGGTATGGTTGAGCTTGATTATGAATCGGCCGCATTTGCAGTTGGTTCGATGGGGCTCGACGTTCTCTATATCGCTTCCGGCCTCTTGCTGTTTTGGCTTCTGCGCAAACGGGCTTTAGCCCTTGATAGAGGGGATTTTCTAGATATGTAACGGCGTTAGGCCAACCCCGGAAAGTAATTGTCTAGCAACCTAGCTCAGGGGAATTGGCTGTGTCAATCAAGTTGACGAGGTGAAGCGATTTTGTTGATGCAATGGCATATTTTATTCTCGGAAATCGCCTTAGTTGCGGGCGTTAGGTGCGAATGAGAGGCTTTGCTAAATCGATAGCGGCCCAAGTTTCTGTGATATGATTTCTAGCAAGATAAACAAGCTTAAAAGTAGGTTTTATGAGCGATTTAGTAACTGAAAGCAAAAAGATGAGCCTCTTCCAGCGAGGGGTTTTGCAAAACCCAATCACGCTAAAAGAATTGCGAAGCCGGATGCGCGGCCGACGGGCGTTTGTCATCCTTTCACTCTATTTGCTGGCTACATGTACCATCATTTTTTTCACCTATCTCTTTCTTGTTATCGACAATAGCACTACGGCCACAGCCGGACAATTTGCTGGGCAAGCGATCTTCTTTTTAATGGTCAGCATCCAGATGTTTTTGGTTATCTTTGTGGCTCCAGCATTTACGGCCGGAGCAATCACAGGTGAAAAAGAACGGCAAACATTTGAGCTTTTGCGAACCACACTCATGTCGCCTCGCCGATTTGTATTTGGAAAAATGATTTCCGCTTTAGGCTATGTTCTTTTACTGATTGTTTCAACTATTCCATTGATTAGCTTGGCATTTATGATCGGGGGCATATCGTGGATCGAAATAATCGTTTCTCAAGCGATGTTAATTGCAGGGGCTTTTACCTATTCGTTGATGGGGCTCTATTTTTCTAGCCGCATGAAAACAACTTTGGCGGCTACCGTGACAACCTATATTGTGACGTTAGCTATCCTTATCGGGCTACCTTTGGTCGTTTTTCTGGGTGGGCTTGTACTTAGCCCATTTATTCTGATCGCCGCCAGCTCCTCCGATTGGCTTACAGCCGCGGCAACTTACGGAGCGATCCTTGTTGGTTTTACTAATCTTCCTAGCTCTATGATTGCGGCCGAAACGATGTTAATATCACAAAATGCCGTTTGGGGATATTGGGAAACCGGACCTGCTACATATTTTGTCCCATCCACTTGGTATGGAACGCTTCTATTCCATTTATTGGTCTCTAGGCTCTTTTTTCGATGGACGGTTAAACAAGTATCCAAAATTTCAGAGTAGCTAATATCTTTTAGGTTTAAAAAGCCTAAGGCCTTGATTTGATTATGCAGGCTGATTTTTCTCAAATTCAACAAGAACTAACAAAATGGGATGGCCGTCGCCGTTTACAAGCTTTGCTTGTTTGGGGGCCACGAGGTCTGATGGCCGGTCTCATGGTGGCGCTGTTATTGGCTATTCTTTCTCGCTTTCGGCCGCTGTTGACCAACCGTGAAATCGGCTATGCAGCACTCATTTGTGCCGGAGTCGGCTTAGTTGGCGGGATATTATTTGCCACTTTGCGCCGTTATTCAGTGTATCAACAAGCGATCTATGCAGATCGGCAACTTGGCCTGCGTGAGCGTATTACCAGTGCACTGGAATTACATGAGGGAAAAATTGAAGCCCCGGCCGATATTCGCCGCTTTCAACTTGAAGATACATTAAGCATTGTTAAACGAGTCGATGTGGAAACATCAATCCCGCTGACCTTTGATTCACAAGAATTGATGTTTATTCTGGTCGCAATCGCTTTTATTTTGGCGGCCGTTGTCTTCCCAAATGGGCAAGCGAGCATCTTGCAGGGACAGCGAGCGGTTCAACAGGTTGTTGATGAGCAAATTGAGCGGTTGGAAACATTAGAAGAAGAGATTGTTCAAAACGAGACACTGAACGAAGAACAGCGTGAAGAGTTGCTTGCGCCGATTAGCGATGCGCGTGAGACGCTTGAAGAAGGGGTTGGGTCACGCGAAGAAGCGTTGGCAACCTTATCAGAAGCTGAATCAGAGTTACGTGAATTGGCAGAACGAAGCGGTACAGAAAACCTTGAAGGGCAGATGGCTGAAGCCGGATCAAATATTAGCAGTTCGGCCGGAGAGCCGCTCAGCGAAGCGATGACCGAGGGCGATTTGAATGAAACGGCCGAAGCGCTGGATGAGCTCTCCGAATCGGTTAATGGATTGGGAGCAGAGGAACAGCAGGAGTTGGGGCGTGACTTATCACAAGCGGCGGCCGAACTGCAAGAAAGCGATCCTGAACTAGCACAAGAGCTCGCTGAAGCCGGTTCCGCATTGCAACAGGGTGATGTTGAATC
>JBLIMP010000033.1:0-21963 GCA_047638855.1 Cellvibrionaceae bacterium
TGCACTTTGGCCTGAATTTGCTCCCCAAGCTGTAGAACATCTAGCTCGCGAGCAAGCAAAACACTAACACGGTGCAGGCGTTCTCCTTGATTGAGAATTTCAAGGATTGATTGTCGCATTGTGACATCCACATCTAAGGTAGATGCGATAAAATCAGCTAGCCAACCAGGCTCATCGATATTAATCGCAAAGGCATAAGCATCATCCGGGATTTTTCGGTTCAATGCGACAACTTTCTCAAAGAAATCGACAGTGGTTCGCATCAGAGCTTCCATCTCACGATCCCACGAATCATCTTCATCTAAGATCTGGGCTTTTACTCGAATGTAGGGTTCTGTTTGCACAAACTCTAAAATCTTTACGCGCCGTCGCCCTTGCACCAATACGCTGTTTGATTGATCAGGCATCTTTAGAAATTTACTAATCGTCACTTCGGTTCCAATCTCGTAAACGTCTGCAGCAGCCGGTTCGCTTGTATCTCCATCTTTCTGGGCAGAAACAATCAGCCTTTCCCCATGTGCATCGGCCGCATACACGGCCGCCAATGATTTATCACGGCCGATAAAGAGCGGCATCACCATTTGAGGATAGAGAATCAAGTCCCGCAAAGGCAAGTAAGGGCATTCAATAATGCCATCTTCCGGCTCTTCAATCATCTCGTCCGGTTCGCTATCAAGGTCTTCTATATCTTCCCAAAAATTTGGGTATTGAGAAATGTTGTTTTTGTCGTCTTTCATTAAGCTAAAGTTTTACCAATGAGCATGCATTCGACTATTTTTTAAGCGTATTTTATATACGCCAGCCTATTATTACATTGTTGTATAAGAACGGGGAAATCGCACACTGTAAGATTCAAATGTGATTCTATTCTACCCAATGAAAATAACAAGTAATGTAGAGATAATCCAATTTGATTATTAGATGCGTTACTCACCGAAAAAATGTTACCAAGAAGGATATAAGTACAAAATGGAATTAATTACGATACTACATGACGGATTGCAAAATGCCCTCTGGCTCTTTTTTCTACTCATTGGCTTGTGGGGGACTTATATAGCGGTAAAAGGAGGAGGGATTGATGGAAGCTGGATAGGAGCCTTTTTCATCAGTACAGGCATGGTTATCATTCAAACAGTTTTAACTATTTTATTATGGTGGAATGGACAGATGACCGATCTGCAAGACCCTGGTATCCACTTTCTCTATTTAGCATTTGCAGTGCTCTTCCCCCCCTTTATTTATCAAGTCGTCTTAAAAGGGGACGATTCAAATCGAGGAATGTGGGTAATGGCGTTTACCACTTTATTTATGTTTGGCATCGCCATCCGGCTTGTTAACACCGGTTTAAGCTAACGCATAAAAGTGCCGGTTGTGAATCATATTTTCTCCAATTTGATCATGACTCTAAAAGTAACCCAATGCCTGTTGAAATTTTATCTATTCGTAATCAGTCACAAACCAAGCAATCTCATTAGAGTTGTTCCCGAATAAGCTTTTGACAAGATGAACAGGATGATTTTTATCTTGTAAATCCTGTCAAAAATAATTAATTTTCTTATTGAGGAACAACTCTATTATATAAAACGCATAAAACAACCGCTTACTGCCCAATTACACAGCTATATAGCTCAATTCCGCAGTGAGTCATAGTGGCAGGTGGAAAAATCAACGAACCCAGTTCAAAAACGGTCCTGAAAACCATAATTTTTCCGTTTTTATTTTTGCATATATAAGTTAGAATCATCAGCAAGAAAATACAATCTACAACATGCAAATGTCATAGAACCTTCAATGCCCTATTATCTACATGACATAAGAATGTGCAGGAATCAGAGAAAAGAAGCCAAGCATTTGTGCAATAACTACAAGAGAGAAAAGCCGAGATGGACCCCCTAAAAGTACTCGTTTTATATGGTGGAGAAGCTGCAACCAAACCACGGAATGAACTGCTGAGTTGGTTAAATTCGCCTGAGCTGCATACGCAAATCGGCCGGAAAATTGATGCGAGAAAAGTTGCTGAGATGACAGCACATACTGACCAGTCTATTAATGACCGCGTCGATACGATGATCGATTGGGCCGACAAAGGGATTGTTCTATTAACGCCCGATCCTCGGGGAACTTCAGGCGCACCAAATGTCGTGGAGGAATTTGGTCGCTGGCTAGGACGAAAGGGAGGACGGTCACTTGCCACCCTGCGTCATAAAGAAGTTGAAGTTCATTCAAATGCCAGCGGATTGGTTTATATTGGTTTTGAAAACAATATCATTGATGAATGCGGCTCAAAACTCATCGCATTCATCAATAATCCCGTGCAACCGGCCGAATCACAAGCCGCCCAAATAACTGCTCCACCGGCTCAAACAATTAATTCTGGCCCAACGTTTAATATAAGCGGCGGTGTGGGGGGCGATCTCACAGCCGGAGACAAAGTAGGCGGCAATGTTTACCATGTTTCTGGAAACCTAAACATTAGCAACGCCAATCAGCTAGCCGGAAATGGCAACCCTCAAAGCGCAACCCCAGAAAGTAATACAGCACCGGCCGGGTCAACGGCGCAAACTATACGCATCTCAATATCGCAACTCCGTGCATTTCTCACCGGGCATTATGGGAAAAGAGAGTTACTCGGCATTTGCTTAGACCTCAAGATTGATTCCGACGATTTTGACTCATCTAAAACCGGGTTAATCCTTGACCTAATACCCTATTTGCAACGTCGTGACCGGCTAGGAGAATTGCTTGACAAACTGGCAAAAGACCCAGACCAGCGGCTTGAGAAACAATTTGGGATAGGCTCAAATTTCGTGATAGATGGGTAGCTAGTAATATAAGTCACATAATGGGCAAGTGTAGAAACACTTGCCCATTACTCGCTCCAGCCTAAAAAACTCAGCCTATTTTATTTAAATTTAAGGCTCGAAATGATCCCCCAGATGTTTCCAAACCTTAATTGTTAGTGCCTATACTCAAAGCAAAGTTACCAAAACTGTTAACTAAAGTTTACAAATTTGGTAATTACAACGCCTAGTGCCTATGCCACAATACAAGCGTAAATAACAATGTTGTTCAGTGATCGGTCAATTTTTTATCCCTTATTTTAATATACAGCTTTAGAAAACATCTTTCTCGTACTACTTTTTGTGGCCCCTTTCCTATTGTTTTCTTTTGTTCATTTTTGGAAGCTGATTTGGAGGAATCATGTTGTATTTGAACTTTTCTGAAAGATCAACCACCTCAGAGGCGTTTTAAACCTACTATACCTACTGCACTTACTGTCAAAAAACACCCGCTAGGTGATGCTAGCGGGTGTTTTTTGTTTTAGGCGATTTCCGAGAATAAAACATGCAATTGCATCAGAAAAATCGCCTCACCTCGTCAAATTGATTGACACAGCCAATTCCCCTGAGCTAGTTTGCTAGATGATTATTTTTCGGGGTTGACCTTATACTGCTACTTTATACATCAATGTTTGGAAAACTATCAAAAAAGTGATGTAATTAGTAGAAATGAATAAATTTGGAGAATTGCTAGCTCACTATCGTCGTGAGTGTCGAGACCCTATAAAAAGCGGAACCCTATCCCAAAGCGCGTTGGCTGACTTACTATCTGAGTATGATGAGAGATTAATCTATTCAAAAACCCAAGTTAGTAATTGGGAAACTGGAAAACGCAAAATCCCCTTAACAAAACGCCCCCTCTTAATCGGTCTAATTTATATCTTCACAACCAACGGCAATATGAAGGAGTTGGTTGATGCCAATGCTTTCTTGCAAAGTGGTGGCTACGCACCTCTAACAGAAAAAGAGGTTGGGCAGCTACCAGAGAAGCAACTGTTTTGGAAAAAACAGGTCGCCCAATCTGTCGCTCAATCTAATGAAGCAAACGAAAATCAATCTGATTCACAGACGCTTCTTACTATTGCCGGAATTCTAAGAGAGCTTGAAACGCAGTCAGGGGATAATGAAAAACTCAAGGCTGTTTTGGCAGAAATTGAAAGCCAGCGGATTACGGCTATTCTCAATTTATCGCAAACTCAACGATATAGTTTAGAGGCTATCCCTTTTGAAGAAACGCCTCTCGATATCGTTTTTGACAATATGCATAAAATCGAGTCTTTGAAAGATGTGCGTACCAAAGAGTTAAACTTGCGTCTGCATGAATTACGCTATCTGGGTCTGATTAACCGCAAAAGAGATCGAATTCACAGATGGCTCTATTGGCAGGAGACGCCGCGATCTTTGTTTTCATAGCCAGCATCCACTAAAGCAAAAACGGCCGAATACCTGCCACAGGCTCCGCTGTTGGGTAATACTCAAAACCTACATAACCCGTATAGCCAATCTCTTTAATCGCTCTAAAAATTTCAAAGTAATTCAGTTCCCCCATCGTCAGTTCGTGTCGGCCGGGGTTTCCGGCCGCATGAAAATGGCCAATCTTGTCAATATTTTCAACGATATTGCGGATGACATTCCCCTCTGTGATCTGCTGATGGTAAATATCAAACAACACCTTCACATGCGAACTTCCAACCGCCTCTGCAATTTCAAACGCCTCATCAGATCGCGTCAGATAGTAGCCTGGGTGATCAACCAAAACATTCAGCGGCTCAAAAACAAGTTGCATATTAGCCTGTTCAAGCAAAGAGACACAAGCTTTCAACCCATCGATTAGGCTTTGCTGTTGCTCGGCTCTTGAAATACCCAGATCATCGCCCACCTGGGAAATAATTGTCTTGCAACCTAAGCTTTGAGCAACCACAATCGTCTCTTTCAAGCCCTGAAGGTAGTCGCTACGTTTTGACGCATCGACCAAGCTGATAAAGCGGGTACACAAAGCAACGGCCGTCATCCCTAATTCTTCTTTTGCCTTACGAATTGCCTCAAGATCCTTTTCCCACCAGCCCCAAAATTCAAAGGCACGTACACCGGCCGAATACACATCTTTCATCGCTTCTACAGAAGCTTTGCCACGATAAACCGCATCGATACAAACAGAAATATTCATACTCTCTTCTCTCTTCTGATATCTATTTCAAATCCCCAACAACCCGGGTCCGAACCCGACGTGCATCCCCTGGCAAATAGGCCAACGGGCTATCTTCCACATCAACCACCACAATGGAGGCTCGATCAGCCCCGGCCGCTATTGCGCGTTCCACAGCGATCTTCTCAGCTTCAGCCAACGCTTTATCACGGCTCATCCCCTGGAAAACCTGATCAGCTTCCCCGCTAATCTGCGCAATCGCCGCCCCAACCGCATTCGCCACATCTCCATTTTCTACCCAAATCACCGTGTCAACACCGGGCAAATCATCCGGCACCAAAAACGCCCCACCCCCAACCGCCAACAGCGTCACCCCACTGGCTGCTGACTTCATGCTGTCAATCGCATCGGTCAGCAATCGCTTAATTTCTTGCAGCGTTCCATCAATCAGTTCATGCTCTAAATCTTTTACCCGTTCAGCTTCACCCAACATAAGCTGCCCATGGGCCACAGCGATATCAGATGTGGTCAGCCGTTGACCGCCAAAAATCAACGCCTCTTCAGTTAGCCGGTAGCCAACACTTTGCGGCCCAACCGACACGCCTCTATCAGATTCGACCACATGGCTTCCACCACCTAGCCCGATCGAGAGCAGATCGGGCATCCGAAATAGGGTGCGCACACCCCCGATTTTAACCGCCGCATTTGCTTCGCGTGGAAAACCCAAGCGCAATGCGCCAATGTCTGTCGTTGTACCCCCGACATCAACGACCATACAGTCGTGTAGGCCTGAAAGAGCCGCCGCTCCCCGCATCGAATTGGTCGCCCCAGATGCAAAACTCAGCACCGGCCGTTGAATCGCCTGATCGGCCGGCATTACCGTCCCATCATTTTGGGTGATGTACAACGGGGCGTTGATCCCCGTTTCCGCCAACGCTTGTTCAAACGATTGAATCGTACGTTGCGCCAGCGGGATGAGGGCCGCATTGAGGATGGCCGCGTTCTCTCGTTCGAGCAGTCCAATCCGGCCGAGCGTGTGCGACGGAGTAATATGCACATTTGGAGCCACTTCTCGAATGATTTTGAGCGCACGCTCCTCACACTCAGGATTTAACGGTGAAAAAATCGCCGAAATCGCCACCGAAGCAACGCCTGACTCTTTGATCTGATGTGCCGCTACACGAATCGCATCTTCATCCAAAGGCATGATCACCCGGCCGTCAAACTCATGTCCACCCTCAACCATAAACACCCCACCGTCAACAATTTCGACCAAATCAGCAGGCCAGTCGACAAACGGCGGCAACGATGCACTTGCAGGCAAGCCTATACGCAACACGGCACATTTGCTCAGGTGCAAACGTTGGATCACCGCATTGATAAAGTGAGTGGTGCCGATCATCGTTGCTTCGATTTGACTTACATCAATATCGGGTTGAGCCAACACTTCCTTGAGTGCGTTTAGAATCCCCCCAGTAACGTCTTCAGTTGTGGCGACTTTTGTCGCCGCCAGCACCTTGATTCCATCCAAAATAACAGCGTCAGTGTTGGTCCCTCCAACATCTATTCCAATGCGTGACATTATTGCGCCTCCCCAGATTCGGTTCCGAACAACGGCCGGAAATCAAGATCGTAGCCGAATGCCCGTGGCCCCACATGCTCTAATCCTTTTGGCGAGGTTAAAACGGCCGGGGCTGGCAGTGCGATCATCGTCACCCGCTGGCCGTAGCGCACCACTTCCGTTCCCAACCCTTCCCCGCTGTCGCTGTCGAGCATACAGATTAGGTCAGGCGTTGTGGCAATGACGTTTTCACCTTCACGAGCAATCACCCACTCGTTTTGAAAGTCGATTTCCAGCTCACGCCCTTTGTCTGCGTCTAGTCCAGTAATCTTGGCACGCCCTCTCAAAAATCCGCCGGTAGTGCGTCGATCAACATCAATAATCTTGCCGCTAAATAGTTTGATGCCACCCGCATGGTCCAAAATCGCCGCGATAGGATCATTGTGCAAACGTTGTGCCTCACGCACACATTGCCCCAGCGCAATCGCCTGGCTGGTTGTGTGATGGATGCCCCATTCTTTGACTTCTAGACCGGTGCGTGGTGCTTTGCAAGTGGCGGCGATTGAGCCGACCTCGACGCATATTTTTCGACTGACCCGCTCCATCCATTTCCAAGTCGGCACTTTTTTAACGACAACCTCGATCCCACGAGGGTCATACAGAGCAAACGGATAAGGTTGCAGATCACCAATGGCGAAGCTGGTCATTTGGGCTTCGGGAAATGCCCTGCCCATGCAGTCAGCATCGACGACCGGCCGATTGAGTAATGCGGCCGCCATCAGCGGCTGAATCCCGTTTGAGCCACCGATTTCCAACGACATAATCGCTGTAAATTTCCGGCCGATGACCTCTTCCATCATCTCGACCGACTTGGCAACACTGTCAGGGTCACCCAATCGTTCTTGACCCACCAATGGTGCCCCCATGTAAGACACAACGGCAACGTCGTCATCGTCTGCCAAATCGTTTGGATCGATGAGGGTTACCTGCGATCCAGCTTCGTACAATCGGCGCATGTTGAGCAAGCCGATGTAGGTGTTGCCACCCCCGCCGGTGCCTAAAATCCAAGAGCCTACGGCAAGTGATTCAAGGTCATCGGCCGTAATTGTGTATGGCCCTTCGGCCGCAAGTTTTTTAAAAGAATGATTCATTATTGGAAGTTAGCCTGTATTGGAAGTTAGCCTGTATTGGAAGTTAGCCTGTTTTTTGCTGGGCTTTTTTTGCCGCCTCGCGTCCTGCAATCGTTCTTAGCAGCGAAGCTGCATAAGTGTCGTCGTTGGCCACGGCTGATCCAGCTTCCACTTTAGTAAAAGGTTGGGTTGTTGCATGCAAATCTGGCTCTAAAAAGAACCCAATCGACTGCCTTGCATTGCCTTTGCCTAACACCCGATGAGGCGTAGGCTCAAAAACATGATCGGTCATCGGCCCCATCGCCATGCCCAAATGAACCGATATCCCCTCCTCGATTGGAGGAATCGCTTGCCATTCCCCCTCGGGAGACTGCATTTGCAAGCCACCGACATCACTTTGCCACAACAGGGTTAAACAACACTGATCTTTGTGTTCAATCGCCATGATGCGCATTTTTTCCCCATTAAATTCCCGTATCGACTCAGGATCATCATCAAGGCTAACGCCATCTTCTAAAGGGGGATAGTTGAGCAAACGCAAGGTCGAATTGCTCTTGTCAAACCTGGCACCGCCAGATGTCTCATCCGCGCCTAAATAACGGATCATAGACTGCATCAGCCGCTTGCTGAAATCATGCATATGCTCATAGTAGCTTTCCATTTCAGCTCGCCAACCGTTTTCCGGCTCTTCGGCCGGCCACTGATTGGTTTCAATCAGCTGTCCCACATGGGGGATGTCTGGTCCTGTGACGACATAATCTGGGCCGATATCATAAATTTCATTGCGAATTCGGCCGTTTTTCATGTTGGGCGAATACCCACGATAATCATGCGTACTGTCTCGGTTCGCACGTCGGGTGCCCACCATCTTACGTTCTTCATGAGGCAAATCATAAAAAGCCAGCAGCTTTTTCGTCTGCTTTTTATCTGGGCAAACCGGCTTTGGAATATTGCTGGCGATAAATGCGCCCGAATTTTTACAGGCATCTCCAATCACTTGGTCTACCTGGGCAAAATCACTGGGGTCATTTGAATATAAAGGGGCAACATTTACCGTTGGAATAAAATAGGGTTTTCCACTCATCTCATATCCTCCTGGATTAATTGGTTTTCTAGACAAATATTTAAACAAATCAGTTTTAACTTGGCGCAAGAAGGGTTCATTCGGCCGGAAAGATCACGGAAACACATACCTGATAGTCTCTCGCTCAACTCTAATCAGCACTCACCATGTCTAAATACAGATCATGGAAATAGCGAATCGCGTGTTCTGAAATATTATGTTCATCGGGAGTGGTGATATACCATCCCTGCTGGTAGCCAAGCTGATGCATCCCCCTCTGTACGTTTTCGCACAACGCCTGATCTTCCGGCCCAACGGTGCTAACGCTCCATTCTGAGCGCAATCTGGCCCGGCGGGGTGCGTCTTCATCGGACCATTCCGGCGGCCGGAGTGCGATCGTGGTGCGGATCGCTTTATCTGGTCCATTTGGCTCAATGCGAGAAATATAGAAGTTTGGCACCCCAGCCGATCGGCCGATCACAGTGTTGGGGAACAAAAACCAAAAATGAGATTCAGCGATATCGTGCTCTAAATTAACCGGATGAGGCCACTTTTCAGGGTCACGGCCAAGCGGTGTTACTTCGTGGGTAAAATGGTGATACACGTTGCGAATCGAATCGGGAATACACAGCATGTCACTAAAGGTCGGATGGGCAGATTCGCAATGATAACATTCGAGAAAATTGTCGATTAAGACCTTCCAATTTGCGTTCCACTCAGATGGGTATTTCAGCTTGACCCCATCTCGTGAATATTGCACGTAGTCTCGCACTTCTGGGCAGGCTTCCTTTATCTGCTCAGCCAAGCTAGGGTAATAATCATTCAGCGGAATGGCGTCAGGGTCGAGGTTGATGAAGATTAAATCGTGAAGTTGGTCAACCCGAACAGGGAACAGACCAATGTCAGACTTTTCTACATTTTCGGCCGATTTCATGCCCCGCGCCCCGAGCAATTCCCCATCCAACCCGAATGTCCAAGCGTGATACGGACAGGTGAACGCCCGCTTTTCGCCACATCCTTCAACAAGCTGGTGTCCGCGATGGGGGCAGACGTTGAAATGGGCTTTGACTTCCCCTTCGAGTGTGCGCACCAAAATAATGTTTTGATCAAAAATCGAGATGGTTTGATACGATCCTGGTTCTGCGAGATCGGCCGCATGGCAAGCAAATTGCCATGTCTTAAAAAAGAGGCTGTATCTTTCTTGTTTGAGGGCTTCTTCATTGATGTAGTAGCTGGCATCTAAGGACCGCACCCGGCCGGAAGATTGATAAGTGTGTTGAGCTAGTTTTCCCATCATCGTTTTTTCTCCATCTATTTTCTTTTTAAATCGACAACATCAATCTGATTTTAGCCGTTTAACTGAAGCTGAAAAGGCAAATTCTAGCAGTTAGCAAAATGTGAAGGCCAGCAGCAAGAATTATTGCGACCAAGCATCTCTGCTCAAGCTTGGTATATTCTCGAATGGATGAATTTCACTCTAAACCAAACAAACGATTACCATAGTTCTCTTCTCCTCGGGAATTACGCCTCTGGATTTGGACCGGTGTCGTTATGATCACAATCTACTCAACCCCTGGTTTGGCACGATTGCTAGTTGATGTGTTGCGCAACCGTGAGCTGCTCGATGGCATTTTCTTCTTTGGCTTCCTTTTAATTGGGGCAAGCATCATCGTATTAGTTTTTCGGAGAAAACCAAGTGGTCTTGAAATTGGTGTTTGGCTGGGAATTTTAGCCATTTACATGATGGTCTTTGCTAGGCTTGGTATTCCAGAAGAGCGAACTCATCTTGTCGAGTATGGGGTTGTCGCGCTTCTCATCTATGAGGCCCTCAAGGAGCGTGCCAGTCAGGGGCGTTATGCTCCGGCTCTGCTAGCTACCTTATCATCTTCTTTCTTGGGGGTGCTTGATGAATGCATCCAAGCATTTTTACCTAATCGGCTGTTTGATCCACGTGACATTTTTTTTAACGTCTTGGCGGGTGTGGTGGTTATCTTTGCCAGTATGGCATTGAGTTGGGTGAGAAAGAGGATGATGCAGGCCCCTCTCAATCTTTTCAAGTAGCATTCTTAAGCTTTCGGCTCAAAGTCACTTGCGTCATGGCGCTCACGGAGCTGTTCTTCTTCTGGCCCAAACACACGGTTTACCATCCGGCCGCGTTTTACAGCATCACGCTCTCCAATCTCATTGGCCCACCGAATCAGATTCGTGTACGTATGTGCCTCTAGAAATTCTGCCCCATTATATGAATTAGCAATCACTAAGCCGCCGTACCAAGGCCAGATCGCCATATCTGCGATTGTATATTCGTCGCCAGCCATATACTGGTTTTCAGCCAAATGTTTATCGAGCAGATCTAGCTGACGCTTCGTCTCCATCGTAAACCGGTTTATCGCGTACTCAAACTTAGCCGGAGCATACGCGTAGAAATGGCCAAATCCACCGCCGACATAAGGGGCCGCACCCATTTGCCAAAAGAGCCAATTCAAGCATTCGGTTCTCTTCGCTGGGTCTGTAGGCAAAAATGCCCCAAACTTTTCAGCCAAATACAAAAGGATAGAACCGGACTCAAACAATCGGGTGGGGGGTGTTGTACTCCGATCTAATAACGCTGGGATTTTTGAATTGGGATTAATTGCGACAAAGTCACTGCCAAATTGATCTCCTTCTCCAATATTGATCAAATAAGCGTCATACTCTGCGCCGCTATGACCTAGAGCCAGTAGCTCCTCTAACATCACGGTTACCTTTACACCATTTGGAGTCGCCAATGAATGAAGTTGCAAAGGGTGTTTGCCAACAGGAAGTTCCTTTTCATGGGTCGCACCCGCGATGGGGCGGTTGATATTGGCAAAACGGCCGCCAGACTTTGTGTCCCATATCCAAACTTTAGGCGGTACATATTCAGTTGAATCAGTCATTTTTTATACTCCTTAAAAGCACATCGTATCTATTTTTAGCAAAAGGCGATCTCAATTATTCGCCCAAGTTGATTTAAGTGGATTGTATAGTGCTCGTAAAGCTTAGCCCGAATTTTCTGCAAATTTAATCATTCTCTAGCACGTCATCCGTGTTTTCTAACGGCATCAAAATGTTACCTGTGCCAAATTGAGAGTTTGGCAATTTGCTAGGTATACTCGGCCACTTCGACTTCAAAAATTAATTTTTAGAGACTCACAAAACTATGGAACAGCTTTTACACCCATTTGATAGTGCATTAGAGCTTACAAAAGAAAACAATCACTTTCACGGCCGAACATCCCCAGCCTATGCCAATATGATCGGCCCATTTGGCGGCATCACGGCCGCCGCTATGCTGAAAGCGGTGATTGAGCATCCAGAGGTGCAGGGGGAGCCGCTCACACTGACAGTAAATTTTGCAGCCGCCGTAAAAGATGGCGACTATCAAATAGAAGCACAGGCGGTACGAACCGGCCGATCAACCCAACATTGGTTTGTGAGTATGATTCAGGGTGATGAAGTGGTCACGACCGCGACCGCGATATTTGCGACCCGGCGTGAAACGTGGGGAGCAACTGATTTGGCGTTTCCATCTCTGCCGGCCGAAGCCAAACCGATTAGTACAAAGATGATGCCGCCTTGGGCCAAGAACTATCAGTTCCGCATGATGAGCGAAATGGCAGATTTGATTATGGCTGATCAACCCAAAGCTGAAACGCTCCAATCGATACAGGATGATCCACCTCGGCCGCTTGATTTTCTCTCGCTGACTGCGATGGCGGATGTCTTTCCACCGCGTGTGATGATTCGACGCGCCAAATTCGTCCCAATGGGGACTGTCGCATTCACCGTCTATTTTCATGTGAATTCAGCCACGCTGGCTGCGCACGGGGACGGCGAACTGATTGGCCATGCGCAGGCCAATCGCTACTACAATCAGTATGCGGACCAGTCGGCCGAACTCTGGACCCCGGCCGGAGATTTACTAGTCACGTCAACCCAGATCGTCTATTTTAAGGAATAGATATAGGGGCTTGTTCAGCAATGGGCGCCAGTCATATACATCTTTGAGGAGCCATATACATGATCTTGTCGTAAAAGAGAACCGCATAAACGCGCCCAGATATCCAGCCTTCAAGAGCCGATAATATTTGGCTAAGCCCAAATGCTTAATCAGGAGATTTCAAACCACAAACAACATTCGTGAAACTTTTACGTATAAAAGTTGTCTAAACTAAAGTGATGGGTAGGTCATTCCAAAATCAACATTTAACCAAATTTAGAATCCTTGAAAAACTCAGGAAAAGTTTCTGCTAGGAGATGTAAATGGTGTCACCACGCTGGCGTAAAGTATTACGAGACTTATGGGGAAATCGACGACGGACCTTCTTGGTTGTACTTTCTATTGCTGTAGGTGTTTTCGCCCTCGGTATGATTATGGGAACCAACACAATGTTGGGAAAAGACTTACCGGGTGCCTGGAATGGGATTAATCCATCTCATGCTGAACTATATCCAAGTGAATTCAGTAGCGATATTATCCCAGCTATTGAAGAGATCGAAGGGGTCGATGCTGTTACTGTTCAACGGGGCTTTACAGTAAACATTATCCAAACAGATGATCGTGGAAATGAGAAAACTATGCCGATGGGACTTACCTTTTTGCTCGATTTTAACGATATTAAAATCAGTAAGATTTTACCCGTTGACGGCTCCTTCCCTCCCCTTGTCAAAACAATCTTAGTCGAACGAAAATCTCTCCCTTTTCTTGATGCTGAGATCGGGGATGTCTTGACGGTTGAACTTTCAGACGGCCGACGACGAGACATACAAGTTTCCGGCAGTATCCATGATTTAGATACCGAGCCCGTAGAATTTTCCGGCCGAGCCACCGCTTACGCCAGCTTTGAAATGCTCGATTGGTTAGGGCAAGAGCGAACCTTTGACGAACTGCTTATTCGTGTGACAAACGACACCGACGGGCTACATCCGTCACCCGAACATGTCAAACGAGTTTCTGACAATGTACGCAACAAACTTGAAAAAAGCGGATTAGAAGTATATTGGGTCTGGATTCCAGAGCCTGGGATTCACCCCGCAACTCAAACAGTAAATGCATTACTCGCTATCTTGGGCGTTTTGGGATCGTTTAGCCTCTTTTTAAGCGGCTTTCTCGTCGTCAATATCATTAATAGCATCATCACCCAACAAATTCGCCAAATCGGAATCATGAAATCAATTGGAGCCAGAGCAGGCCAACTATTTACAATGTACATCGTTACCGTCATTGTGTTTGGTCTACTATCGCTCTTGATCGCTGTGCCACTTGGGGTGTGGGCCGCCTTTAGCCTGGCCTCATATCTGGCCGGATTAATTAACTTCGACTTGCCTGGGGCTTCGCTTTCCTCCACTGTTTTGTGGGCACAAATCGGTGTAGGTATTGCCATCCCTGTTTTGGCTGCATTGATTCCGGTTATACGAGGTGTATTTATTCCAGTACGCATCGCATTAAGCGAAAAAGCGGGTGGCGGTGGCGACTTTGGCTCCAGTGTGATTGATCGTGGGATGAGTTGGGTCACGATTTCCGTTATGCGCCTTTCGCGGCCGGTGAGCATCGCCCTACGCAACACAATTCGACGTAAAGCCCGCCTCATTCTCACCTTATTTACCATGATTCTGGGTGGTGCCGTATTTATTTCAGTCACCAGTGTTTACGCCAGCTTACTGGCCACGATCGATGATGGGCTTGCTTACTTTGCTTATGACATTAGCCTCGATTTTAACAAATCACATCGGATTGATGAACTAGATGCGATTGCAAAAACGGTAGACGGGGTGGTTGCGACTGATAGCTGGATTGGAGAATCTGTCCGTAGGGTACGTGATGATGGGACCGAAGGGCCAAACCTTGTCATATTGGGGGTCAACTATGACACAGAAGTGATTGTGCCAAATATTACACACGGCCGCTGGCTACAGGCTGATGACCGAAACTCGCTTGTGCTCTCCTCCGAAGTCTTGATTCGAGAGAAAGGGCTTAAAGTGGGAGATGTTGTTAATTTAAAACTTGAAGGTAAAGAGACCGAGTGGCTTATTGTCGGCTTGGCCCGGACGACTTTAACCGGCCCCTTAATATATGCGAATCAAGATTATTTGGCTCAAAAAACCGGCCGATATCGGGAGAGTAGCGGCATCCAAATTGTGGCAAACCAACATGATGGGGAGAGCCAAGCATTATTGGCCGATGCGCTTGAAAAGCGATTCGAAGCGGCCGGAATGAAAGTCACTGACATCGATACAACCACAGAAACCAGAGAAAATATCGTTTCTCAATTTAATATCATCAGTTCTCTTTTAGCCGTTATGGCCCTATTGATCGCCGTCGTAGGTGGGCTTGGACTAATGGGCACAATGAGCATCAGCGTACTTGAACGGACCAAAGAGGTCGGCATTATGCGGGCCGTCGAGGCTTCTGACCGCTCAATCTTGCGCGTTGTTTTGGTCGAGGGCGTTTTTATAGGGTTGTTGAGCTGGGCACTTGCCATTGTTGTCGCGTATCCGCTGGGTTGGTGGATTAGCGACTTCGTGGGGCAAAACCTACTTGAGAGTGAATTAACGTATACCTTTGCCTGGTGGGGTGCCGGGTTGTGGATCATCGGTGTCTTGTTGATTTCAACCGGTGCTAGCTTTTTCCCCGCCCGCAGAGCGTCACGCATTAGCGTACGCGAAACGTTAGCTTATGAGTAATAATTTGATCACCTTCTGGCTGATCCCCTACCTCTACTCCTGCCAAATTTTGCAGATAATAAGTGGGCCTATTTCAAATGGCTACGTGAAAATGACCCGGTCCATAGAGGCAGAGTGATTGGACCGATGGTTATTCCGCTTCTAGGATCGGGTAATCATGATCCGGCCGGGTCGGCACATGCACAAGGCGATGCCGATCAAATTGGGCTAATGCGAAATAAAAGTTGATGAGATGACGGGATGATTAATAGTCATCATCCCATCACCTTATCGACTATCATCGATCAATCGTTATTTCACCCTTCGACCACCGATCCAATTTTGTAAACATATCCCGAAAGATCGGGTCGCGATCCACATAATAGGCACTGCGGATCAAGTGACGTGAATCATCAAAGCTCCATGTCAATTGGTTTTTCCACCACATTTCAGAATCATGCGTGGGCAAAGTCATGGCGGTTCGTTGAGAAATTATCGGGCTAGAAATGATATTTGAAGGAACCCAACTGGCATCAATTAAGACAGCGATAGCGACAACGTCCCAAATCTCTTTTGACCAGCCGAAATGATTATCACTATACCCTTTGAATGTTTCGGCAAGAAAATCACCAATCGCTCCTTTTCCTTTTACATATAAATCGATTTCAGGCACCGTTGATGTTAAGTGAGTCGTGACACCTGCACATGGAATGAGATTTAGCGGCACGCCACAATCGAATACCAAACGAGCCGCCAGCGGATCACCGGCCAAATTAAACTCGATGTTATGGGGCCAATGGAGCGCATTCCCCCCCAGCCAAACAACCACAATCTTTTCAATTATCTTTGGCTCGATGAGAATCGCAGAGGCGATATTGGTTAAAGCCCCAATGGCAACAACATAGAGCAGCTCTTCTGAGCTCATCGCACGCTCGATCAGATCAGTGACCGCGTCGCTTTCATAAGGGTGCTCATAATCGGCTAGAAAACCGTTTGACCCTTTATAGGCAAAGTTCTTAGGGGACATGCCCATGCGGTCGAGCAAACGCAGGATTTCATCGTAGCTTTTATCCATTCCATTACCGGGGCTGGTGGAGCGTTGGTTAAAATATGGAGCAGCATACAATGCTTCAACCTTCATATGTTCGGGTGAGAGCAAAGCGTAAACAATGGCGAATTGATCATCAATTTCATTAAAGGTATCTGTATCGATAACGATTCTAACCTTCCCTTTGGGTGGTTGTAATCTTTCAACTCTGGTTGAATCTAAAATTGTTGGGAAGTTCATTTTTAATCTCCTTGGTTAACCTCAGGGTTTATACAATCAAACGAATGGATTATATTCATTTTTTGCTCTTCAGCCGACACTAAATGAGCCGTTCAATATCAAAGAAGGATACCGTTAATTTTAGCGTAGATTCTCTCACTAAAAGCAGCCACACCCTTCTTGTAGTAGGTACGTTTTCTCCGCTCCTTATGATTGTTTTATGCACCGAAAATAATTTTACATCATACGTAAACATAGAGTAGCCCACATAGTCAAAGCTCGATATATTTTTATAACCAACAAATATAAAAGATCAGGAGGATCAAAATGAAAATAATTGATTTGAAATGTGCGGTCATCGGCTACAGTCCTGTCGTTCGGATTGTGACAGATGAGGGTATCTACGGACATGGCGAGGCGGAAGCAACAAAATCCTTTCTCAAACCCCACATCATGTTTTACAAGCCGTACCTAATTGGCGAAGACCCTACCAATGTTGAAAGTGTGATGATAAAGATTCGCCGGTTGGGTAGCTTTAAACCGTGGGGGAGTGCGGTCAGCGCAATTGAAATTGCACTTTGGGACATCGCTGGAAAAGCGGCCGGATTGCCCATCTATAAACTTTTGGGCGGCAAAGTGCGGGACAAAGTACGCGTTTACAACGGCGGCATTCGTTTTCCGATGTTAGGGTCTGAACCAGAAGACTATGCTGAAAATGTCGCCAAAATGAAAGCAAGCCCGGAAGGGTTTACGGTCATCAAACAAGGCATCGGTTTTCATAGTGCAATGCCCACTGAAGTGCCAGGATTCTACTTCGGAGATGTACACGAGACCAAGCCAGGAGGCGGCCGGAGAATCGAAGATCTCTTGAGCAAAACATCCACAAACGCCCCTCATGGATTTCGTGGAATGCTCACCGAAAAGGGATTAAACCACACCGTCGCCTGCGTTGAGGCGATGAAAGATGTGTTGGGTGACGAGGTTGGGCTTGCTCTCGACTGTGGCCCCGGCTGGGTGCCAACTGACGTCATTCGGTTTGCCAAAGCAACTGAACATCTAAACTTAATGTGGCTCGAAGATACGGTTAATGGGGATTACCAGCCATATGTGCTGGCTGATGTCTATCGGGACATTAAGATGAAAGTTTCTACGCCGATCCACACGGGTGAGCAAATTTATCTGCGCCAAAATTTCAAGGAACTGATCGAAAAGCAGGCTGTAGATATCATCGGCCCAGATCCGGCCGACATCGGCGGAATTGCTGAGCTAAAATGGGTGGCTGAATATGCTGATTTACATGGAATTCTGATAGCACCCCACGGGATATTTGATGGTTTGTTTGGTCTAGCCGCACATGTTCAAGTTGCAGCCACACTGCCATCAAACTTTATCGGTTTTGAGTATCCGGTTCCCAGACCTAGCTGGTGGTACGACATTATAGAAGGGTTGCCGAACCCCATTGTGCAAAACAGCTTGATTGATGTTTGGGATGCCCCAGGACTTGGGGTTGATTTTATTGTCGACAAAGCGCAGAAGTATCTCTTGGAAGAAGACAAAGGGTTCTTTGACTAATTTTTAAATGACAGATAGTTTGCCTAGTCATCCAAATGAAAACGCCGACGCTGCAATAACAACGTCGGCGTTTTCATTAATTTGCGCCCTAAATAACTGTCCTGCAATAAACTTATGGAGCTTACGCTGCTGCGGCATCCCCTTTGTAAATTAGGCCAACCAATACACCTGAAACGGCAAAGTGCAGCACGCTTAAAATACCTTGAGTCAAAATCCATGTCCCAACAGATGGGATTGTAAATCTGCCAGGTAGGTCTAAAGCGATAAATGGAACCATAATTAACCCGATCAACAAACCGTATTTAAGCCCTTTGATAACAGGCGTTCCATCAAAACGAGTCAACGGGTACAGTAGAGCAAATCCGATGCCAGATAGTACTGTATGAGATAGAGATAAAGCGAAAATTGGGGCTTCCCGCATGATTGGAATGCTCAAAAAGTATTCCCCAGCAATCACAAAACCTAATATGCCTTGTATAACAAAACTTGAAACGAAAAAGGCGGCCGCGCCTAACAATATCTTTTTATAGATCATTATAAGGTCGCAACGTATTCAGTTAATTTGTCAAAGGCCATTCTCCAGCCACCAGCGCCTGGTGATTCTGCAGGTACGCCCACATGAGTCATCGTCATTTTAGTGCCGCCGTCAATCGCTTTCAGCTCCACAACAACTTCAGTTGATTCAGGTGTCCCTTCCGGCATCCCCATTGCAGAAGGGGGAATAAGATTGCCATCTTCATCGCACATAGCATCTGTGTAGACCAGACGAGAGGTCGGGTTCACTTCAGTGTATTCGCCGGTAAACCACATCTTCATATGACGGTCGGGAGTCTTCATTTCCATGCAAATCTTCCGTTTCCCCCCTACCTGAACATCCATTTCAGCAACCGGGATACTCATCCCTTTTGGCCCGTACCATTTACTGAAATGTTCTGCCTCTGTCCACATTTTCCAGACAATATCTATCTGGGCCTCGAAATTGCGTTCGATTACAACTGAATCCTGGTTACTCATTATTTTTCTCCGTATTTTTTATTTGCTGAATATAGTCTTCCATGCGGTCAAAGCTTGCTTCCCAAATATGGCGATATTGCTCTGCCCACGTGGATATTTCTTTTAGCGGGGTGACATCAATGGTACACGGCCGGAACTGTGCCTTTTGCCCTTGCGTAATCAACCCTGCCCGTTCCAACACTTTGATGTGCTTGGAAATGGCTGGCAAACTCATACTAAACGGCTCTGCGAGTTCATTCACAGTCGCTTCGCCCATCGCTAAACGAGCCAGAATCGCACGCCGTGTTGAGTTGGCTAAAGCTGCAAATGTTTCGCTTAATCTGTCTTCATTGCCGTTCATGATTTTGAATTCGTCTTATTTAACTTAGTGGTTAATTAACCTGATGGTATATTACGCTCGTTTGTTCTATTTGTCAAGAAGTTTTTCTATTCACCCGATATTGGCTCATTTAACACCACCGATTTAAACTAGAACGATAGCATCTGCAAATAGGAAATGAATAATTTATGAAACCAATTTTGATAGGGCCACAAGGGTTTGTAGAAATTAAGGGCGAATCGATCTACTTTGAAAGCTATGGCGAAGGGGAAACAATTGTGCTGTGTCATGGCAAAGGGGGAAACCATGCGATTTGGTATCAGCAGGTACCGATCTTGGCACAGCAATACCGTGTGGTGACGTGGGATCAACGAGGCTTTGGCCGGTCGTCAAACCGCCTAGGAAAAGCAGGGCCACCTGCGGCGGCCGAAGATCTCCAGGCCCTACTCGACCATCTCAAAGTCGATCAAGCTCATCTTATAGGACAGTCGATGGGAGGCTGGGCGGTGATGGAGTCCACTTTGCGCTGGCCTGAGCGGACAAAAAGTTTAATTTTGGCTGACACACTAGCCGGACTGAGTACGCTTGAAATTGAAGCCGAATATGCAGCTTCGAGAGCCAGAAGGTACGCCAAACCGGCCGACACCCATCTCTCGATGGACGGCCATGCGATTATCGCGGCCGATTCGGCCGAAAAGAACATGACGCGGGCTTTTCTCTATAATCAGATTGGGCGGTCAAACGGACTCCCCCCTGACGATGCGGGCCAACTGATTCAGAGAAAGACATATGGTTTGGAGCAGGTTGGGGCGATGAAAACACCAACTTTGTTTATTGTGGGTGAAAAGGATTTGATATTCTCGCCAGATATGATTCGTAAAGCGGCCGCATTGCTCCCTCATGCACAAGTCATCGAGATTCCTGAGGCTGACCATTCCCCCTATTTTGAAACGCCGGAACGCTGGAATGAAGTGGTTATGGCATTTTTAGAGTCATCGCCACTCACCTAAATTCGACGGTCAAGCATATTCTAAAGATATTTGACAAGCACCGCCGCCTGAGCCTGTCGAAGGCAGAGGCGGCGGCTAACTCGTAGATTGAGACTTCGATGTTAGCTCAGTTGAGCGCTTGTCTAAGCCGTTTTTCTCTAAAACCAGAATTTTGAATGACTTACGTTGTTACTGTGCCGCAGGACACACACCGCCATAGGCAGGTCGTATTTGCCACCATTCATTGCAAGAACGTAGGTCTTGATATGCCCCCGTATCCGCAATAGCAACAACCATATCATTGGCACTGGTTGTTCCAAAGGCTTGACCGGCCGCCAATGTAGGCAAGTTGTATTCGGCCGATGGGTAGTCATACCGAGCGCCATTTGACTGATCCAAACTGTTGTACAAGCTGAGCAGGCTAGGATCGGTACAAATTTGGTCAATGTGAACTGTGTATCCTTTGGCGGCCGAGTCTTCACGGGTGTAATGCAGCGTTACAGTGTTTTCATCAGCAAAAATAACGATCACTTCCACCCCTCCCCCGATATCATAGCCAGATATCGGGGCATACAAAGGGACACCTGAATCAAGGTTAAAAGATAAAGCGGTTACTTTTGGGGCGGTGATTGGGCCGGCCGGTTGACCCGGTGTAGGTGACGAAGCCCAGTTCCATTGATGTACTTGATGAAAGCCAGAAAGCGGCGGCACTTGATAGGGGCTGAATAGCGTTGCGAATTGAGGGGGCTGTGTTGGGTCACCCGAGCCATAATCGATCAGTTCTTTTTGTAGGTTTGAAGCGGTATTGGTGGAGTACCCACGCAGTTCAATATTTTTATCAGCATGGTTATATGCCGGCCGAACCGGATTGTCGGTATCAAACTGATACGCAATGCCACTTGTATAGATAAGGTTCGAACTACCTGCGCACGCTTCAGCGGAAAGTACGATAGGTAAATAGGCTTGGGGCGTTAACCCACCTTGTGCCTGCATACCTGTTTTTGCAAAGACTGCCCACATAAACAGCGTCACAAATGCGATCATAGTCATCATTAATTTTGTCATAATTTTCAACCTCTCTTACCGCCCTCTATATAAAACCCGCTTCGTTCGTCAATTATTCTCAAACATTTTGTCTCGATCAGCAAGCGATTTATCAAAATCCTTCATGCCCTTCCATTTAACAGCGTGATTTTTTCAAAGTATGTTTTCACAAACCTATTTAGCGTATTCAGCCACGTTTGCGGAGACTGCCGAATAAATAGCGGAGCGTCGCTCGGGTGTGCAAGCCAGGATGCCAAAACAAGAACTCTGTATCCGATCAAGTCATCAATTGTTTCAGGGTCAATATAGGCTTCCGTCTCTGTTAAGTATGCTT
>JBLIMP010000034.1:0-21836 GCA_047638855.1 Cellvibrionaceae bacterium
TTTTGCGTTTCGAAAAAAGTCTAAGACGCGGAAGCGCGGGCTTTAGCCAGTGCAGTCATGATACGACCTTTACGCCTAGAAGCGTTACCCTTGTGGATAACTCCCTTTTTGGCAGCCTTATCAAGCGTGCTTATCGCTAGTCTCATTGATGTTTCGGCCTCATCTAACTTGCCTTCTGCGATTAACTCGCGAGTTGCTGAAATATGAGTACGAGCACCAGATGTGTAACGGCGGTTATGCTCCCGACGCTTTACGTTCTGTCGGATTCTTTTCTTTGCGGACTTTGTGTTTGCCACTGTTTAATCTCCATAGATTCTTGTGGTTATAAAAACCAGTTTATTGACTGGCGTGAGAGCGGTATAAATACTAGCACATCCGACTGGTTGATTCAAAATTCATTATCAAAATGATAGGGATTTGAGATGAGAATCGAGAAGTGGTTTTAGGGGCAATTTTTTTTTGGAGCATGACTTCATGAAATAGCTGGGTTTTATTGTTTTAAAATACTGTCTCTGGCCAATCGGTCATGAAAGCTTCGAGCTTTTCGCCCACTTCAACAGCGTCCACGCCTTCGGGAATAATCACGAGTCCATTGGCTTTTACCAGTGAGGTCATGACGTGTGACCCTTGATTGCCGGTAGAAATGGCCGTCAGACTGCCATCTGACTGGCGGTTAATAATGGCTCGCACATATGTTTCTCGGCCGTCAGAGCGCATCGCTTCAAGGAATGTTACAGTGCGCATCGGCCGATCTAAGTGAGTATGCCCGCCCATCTTTAAAATCGCTGGGCGCGCAAAGCGTTCAAATGAAACCATTGCTGAAACGGGGTTGCCCGGTAAACCTAGGTAGGGGGTGCCCGCATAATGTCCGGCCGCCAATGGTTTGCCAGGACGCATTCGAACCTTCCAAAAGTTGATGTCGCCTGACTGTTGCAAAACGTCAGTCACGACATCATAAACACCGACAGATACCCCGGCCGAACTGATAAACAGATCGACACCGGCATTTAGCCCCGCTTGTAATTTTGCGCGTAAATCTTCGGGTGTGTCTTTTGCCACACCCAGCCGTATCGCTTCGGCCCCCAAAGCTTCGATTTGGGCCGCTTGTGTGTATTCGTTGGAGTTGCGGATTTTGCCTGGCGTGAGTGGTGCATCTACCGGAATCAGTTCATCCCCTGTGGCGAGAATCCCAACCTTCGGCCGCCGTATAACCGGCACTTGCGAAACGCCTAGCGATGCCAGCACTCCGATCTCTTGCGGCCGAATTTTGCGTCCGATATTTAAAATCTTATCCCCGGTTCGCAAATCACTGCCCGCATTGCGAATCGCATTTGCAGGGCCAACTTCCGCTTTAATGGCTATCATTTCAGGCAGCGGCCTCACTGATTCGTGGTACGCCTCACCTGTATCTTCAATGCGAATCACCGCGTCGACCCCGGCCGGAATCGGTGCTCCGGTCATGATGCGGATCGCTTCACCCTGCTTTAAAGTGCCTTCATAAACAAATCCGGCCGCCACTTCACCCACTACTTTTAGTAATATGGGGGATGTTTCTGAAGCCCCTGACGTGTCAGCGGCTTTGAGCGCATAGCCGTCCATGCCGGAATTGTCGAATGGAGGCAGGCTGTCGTTTGCAAAAATATTTTCGGCCAGTATCCGGCCGGAGGCTTCTATTAATGGAACCGTTTCGGCTGGGAGCTGGTTTACCAACGCCAATACTTTTGTCAACGCTTCTTGAACCGGAAGATAATCAGATTGTGTCATTTATGCCTTACCCTGTTTCGCCAAATATTTTTCGTACCAATAAATCGCATTGATTGTGAGGGCGTGTGTGATCTTACCTGTTGCGATCATTTCAGTGATTTCTTCGAGCGTATGCAGACTCATTTCTAATTCTTCTGTGCCGTCAGGAGCAATGTCATATTTTTGCACAGCGTGGGTCGCTAAAAAGCTGTGGCACACATTATTGAACAATGCAGGATTGGGGGCCACTGCTCCAATCTTGAGGAGGGAGTCTGATAAGAAGCCGGTTTCTTCGCGTAGTTCGCGCGCGGCTGAAACGATTGGCTCTTCGCCATTATCAACCAACCCGCCTGGAATTTCTAACGTGATTTCTTGATTGCCGTGACGAAACTGACGCACCATCACAATTTTGCCGTCGGCCGTTACCGGGACCACATTAACCCAGTCATTTGAATGGATGGCATAAAACGTATGATCGCTCCCTTTAGTAGGGGAACGGCGCTCATTTGACCATAGCTCCATAATCTTCAGATGGAGCATCATTTTGCTCGAAAGTGTTTCCCATTTTTTAATCATAATCAAGAAGTTAGATAATTGTTCGGCAGTCAAAGAAACCGAGTTTGTAGGTGCGACTTTAGTCGCTTTAGTCGGAAAAACAATGGCTAAAACCATTACTATGAACAGGCGCTGAATAGTTACGAAGTTAGAAAATAAAAGCTAGAGATCAGGTTTTAGCTCGCGGATATCCGGCCCACTAGGGTATTGGAAGATGCGTAGATCAAACTGAGGCAAGATGGCTAAAATGTGGTCGAAAATGTCAGATTGAACGTTTTCAAAGTCAGGCATCGCTTTTTCAGTGCAGAATGCATAAAGTTGAATGGGCATGCCATGTTCAGTTGGCTCAAGCTGACGCACCACAAGGGTCATATCTTTAACTATTTTAGGATGACGACGCAGATAGGCAAGAAAGTAGCGGCGAAAAATTCCGATGTTGGTTTGTTGCCGGCCGTTGCCAGAGTTACCTTCATTTACCCCTTGTCTATGATTATGGGCCTCAATGGCGGCTTCTTTGCCGGTGATATAGGGCTCGATTAGGGTCAGTGTTTTAAGTTGGGTCAACAATTGCTCATCACAAAAACGAATGCTGTTAACGTCAATGATGAGCGAGCGAATCATGCGCCGGCCGGCCGCTTCTTGCATACCCTTCCAGTTTTTGAGTGCGTCAGAGACAAGGGCGTAAGTTGGAATGGCCGTCACCGAATAATCGAAGTTTTGGACTTTGACGGTCGTCAAACCGATTTCTGTTACCGTTCCGCCTACATTAAAGCTCGGCATCTCAATCCAGTCCCCTGTGGCTAGCAGGCCATTCCAGGTTAACTGAATACCAGCGACGAGACCACGTAATGCATCTTGGTAAATAAACGAAAGGATGGCTGCAAACGCCCCGAAACTTACCAACACAGTGGCGGCAGGCTGCCCAACCGAAGCCGAGTAAACCAAAATCACCACACCGACAAACAGAATCACTTTAGAAAGCTGAACAAATCCGACAATAGGCAAGTGTTTTGAAAAATCGAGTGTGAGTGCATAATCACGTATCGCATTGATCATGCGATTAAAAGCCATTGCGATGATAATAATAAGTAGAATGCCAATCGCTTTTTCAACGTAAATAGGGATGCTTGCATACCAATGATCATCAAAGGCAAACGGGATCATTGCCCTAAATACAACGACGGGGACTATATAGCTCGAAATCGAGAGAACCCCTGCGTCATAAAGATAGTCGTCCCAGTCAAAAGCATTTTTCCTGACAAACCGTGTGGTTACAAAATTTAGGACGCGTTCGGTTATGTTACGTGCGACAGCACAAATGATTAGTACAATGATTAATCCGCTGATTAAAGCGAGAAACCAAGCGGTGCCTTCTTGGGTGCCATTTTGGGTTAATATCGAAAAAACAAAATCAAACATAATTGATGGGGTGGAGGTTGTTACTTGATTTCAATCACAGGCCTCCGACCTACTAAATGTGGGCTGCCTGTGCTTCATCAATATTTTTTAACAGCTGTTGTCTGGCATCTCGTCAAAACGACGAAGCCTAAAGTGTTTCTAAGTTGAACTGAGCCGTCAAGCTATTCCTGACAAAATACTAGTGTGAAATGTTTATGGTTGTGCCTCACGACCGGCTAGTTTTAAATCTTCTGAACGTGCCTGCATCGCTTCTAGCACATTGCTGATGTGTGTCCACAAATCGAGCTTCCCATCAAAACAGGCATTGCTAAAATCGGAAGTTACAGCCTCGACGTGATCCCGGTCAACACCGGCCGCAAATCGGCGATCTTTCCACTTCTTCTTGACCGATTTAATCTTCATTTCACGAATGTCTCCTGACGGCCGTACGAGTGTGCCAGCTACGATTAAGCCGGTGATTTCATCACAAGCCAGCAACGCGAAGTCGATGGGTTCTTCCCGCTGAACGCCGCTACCCTCTGTAAAGTGAGAAAGAACGGTCCGAATCGTACCCTCATCTACACCACGCTCGCGTAAAATGTCAGCCCCTTTCATGGGATGCTCGTTTAGGTTGGGGTGCATTTCCCAATCGAAATCATGCACGATACCGACCGCTTCCCAGTAAGAAGCATCTTGGTTCAATTGCGTTGCATAATGGCCCATGGCCACCCCTACAGATTGCATATGCCGCCGTAGCCCTTCATCCTGCACATGCTCGCATACGAGCCCCCACGCTTTTTCAGGTGTAAACATTTTTTATTCCTTCATGGAGATAGTTAGAGGCTAGATATAGATGTTAGTGCTTGATCTCAAAACTAATATATATCACCTAGTCTCTAATATCCTTTCTTTTTTTATTTAGCCCCACAGTCGCAGCCGCCACCTTCATGTTTCGAGCAACCGGCCGCTGCTTTTTCTTGCAACGCTCGTAGCTCTTCAATCGGGGTTAATTCTTCTAGGCGGAAGGTGTGCCATTTATTGTCGATCGACACAACAACTTCTTCGCTCAACGGCCGCACATCCTTCACGACTCCGTCCCCTTCTGGTGTTCCAACTACTTTCCCGCGATTCGGTAGCTTTTTACGGGCTTCTACATATTGTTCATACTCATAAACAAGACAGCATTTGAGTCGGCCGCAGACACCGGTTATTTCACTAGGGCTGAGAGATATCCCCTGTGCTTTTGCCATTTTAATTGAAACAGGACTGAACTCTGTAATAAACGTAGAACAGCAACGTGGACTGCCACACGCCCCATGGCCACCTAAAATCTTAGCAAGGTCACGCGGCCCAATTACCTGCATATCTACTTGAACGCGTAATAACTTTGACAAATTTTTCTCTAGCGTTGACAACTTAACGTTTTTATCATCAGATGTGTAAAAAATAGTGAGCCATTTGCCTTCAAAATTATATTCAGCTTTCACAAATTTTACGTCGCGTATGCGTAATTTATGAGCTTGCTCTCGACAAGTAATCAAGCCATTCAGCTCTTTGTCTTGCCAAACTTGTTTCATGATCATGTCACGAGGGTTTGCGCTACGCTCTATCGACTGGATCGATTTCGGTTGGAAAACTTTTTCAGGTGGAATAAACGAGATAACTTGTCCTAGCTTTCGCCCTCGCCGGGTCGAAATCACGACGTAATCTCCTGGTTCAATCCCATCGTGTTCACCCGAACTAAAGTGGTACATCTTTCCAAGCTGCTGAAAACGAACACCGATCACATCAGATGTTTGTGTTTGTGCCATGTTAATCTCCATGCTTTCGTCAGGACTAAATTTAACGGTGTTCCTGACTATCAAGCCAGGATAATACCTGGCTGGAAATCTTAATCGGCCGCCGATCTGGGGGCGGCCGATGTTGTATTTAATCAAATAAAAAACCAAAGCGACGTTTTTCGGTCACTTTAAATTAGTGGATCTGAATTTTACGGCTTTTGTTCAATCATTTCAAAGCGAGCAAAATTTAGATGGTGAAATAGTAACTTCTCAAAAAGGGAGGGAGGTGTCCTTCGACAGCGTTCGACTGAGCTCACGCCGAAGTCTCAGGATGCGAACCCTGAGCTTGTCGAAGGGTGTTTTTCCCCAGATTATTGAGAAGATACGTGAAATAGAACCAAACTTTTCGACCTATTTTTCTCATTATTATGTAGCTTAACACAATGACTCTTTTGACATGTGAAAAAACATTGCAGAAATTTCCAAACATCCGGCCGAACTGCTATAATCCCTGCTGGGTTAATGGTAACCCTTTGTAAAAAATAAATCGGGTTGATTCCCGTCAAAATTAATTAGGTGATTTAAATGCTCGCATTTCTTCAAAGTTTTTCAACATGGTTCAGTTTAATTGAAATTATCCTTGCTATTCTTATTACGGTATTGGTCTTGCTTCAAGCAAAGGGTAGCGACCTCAGCTCTATGATGGGTGGCGGCGATAGTAGCAGCTCGTATCGTACAAAACGTGGCCTAGAGGTCGTTCTTCACAATTGGACCATCTATCTATCTATTTTGTTTTTTGTGATGACTATCGCGACCTTTTTATCTTTGGGTCAGACTTCCTAAGAATTTGCTGATTTGGCAACAGTTCGCTTAAACATTGCGCTAGTCTTTAACAATATGCCAGTGGTGGAGTACTGAAAAGTTTCGAAGGAAGCAGAACCTTGATTTTCTCTTTGGAGTCTGATTAAGTCAGCTCACTTCGACTCGTACTCTGTAACTGCTGTCTATTTGTATTAAGAAATAAACAATTTTTGGGGGTGTTTGGACTTTTCCAGACACCCCCTATTTTATGCCATGAAATTCAGGATTTTTTTGGGATTCGTCTGTTTGGTCTTTGTTTCAATGTTACTCCTTTATGGAACCGACCTGCGGAAGCCAGACCAAGTAGAGATAGATGAAACAAACCAAGTCAATAAACTAACGCCTGAATTTGATCTAGAGGTTTCAGAGCCGTTAAGCTGTAAAAATGTTGCTTCTGTCTTGGCAAATGGGCCTCTTGTTATGGGGCTTGTCGGCCGCCCTGTGACCCTGCTCCCCTTTAACCCCGCATCCAGCGGAACACGCAACCCAATCGAAACAGAACTAGCAAAGCTAATCTTTCGTGGATTAGTTCGCTTTAACTCAGCCGGTGAACCCCTTCCAGACCTCGCTTCGTGGCAAGTGGCTGAAGATGGCTTGTCAGTTATTTTTACTTTTGATCAGGGAGCTATGTGGCACGATGGAACCCCACTCACTGCGGCCGATGTTGCTTTTACTGTCAGCACCTTAGCATCTGGAGACTACACAACTCCAGGCGACTTTCCATGGGACAGCGTTGGTGTTCAGATTATCGATTCAACAAATGTTCAGTTAAGCCTTCCCATCCCTTTTGCTCCTTTGCTTGAAGCTGCGACTGTGGGATTGCTTCCATCCCATCTAGGCATTAATGCACAAAACTTGCAAGGGTCTGACTTTGCTAGCCAACCTATTGGAAATGGTGACTTTCGGGTTGTAAATCGATGGGACCGTGACGGGCTTATTCTGTTAGAGCCGATCGCTCCGGCCCTGCTGGATAGCCTCGAAATACGCTTTTACCCTACCCTTGCTGATATGGCATCCGATTTTGAAATCGAAGAGCTTGATCTCGCTGTTTTCCCCCCATATTCGACAATTTTGGCCCTCGATGGGATTCCAACAGAGCAATACAATTTATTTTCTAGCCCAACCGGTCAAATCACTCAGCTGTTTTTCCGGATAGATGGGGTGGGCGGGATTGAAAGTGGGGCAGGCTCCCCGATTATGACAAGCGGTGCGGTACGCCAAGCATTACGCTTAAGCTTGGACCGCCGTACGCTTATCGATTCGGCCGCCAATGGGCAGGGCATTGTCACTGAAGGACCTTGGTCGCTCGAAAACCAGTTCCATGATAAGCGCCTCTTTCCGATTGTCCAGACTGATCTTGCGCTTGCGGCCGCCTTGCTCGATGAAGCCGGTTGGTTGTTGCCAGAAGATGCATTGAGTCAAACAATCCGTCAAAAGGAAGGGGTCAATCTTGAATTAGAGATTCTCGTTTCTAATCAAGGTATCACAAGCCAGATTGCAGATGAATTGGCTCTCCAATGGTCTGATATAGGTGTACGAGCCATCGTTACAGCACTACCCCCGGCCGACTACCAAACTGCAATTACCGGCCGGGACTTTGATTTGACTGTACAAAAAACAAGATTGTCAAACGATCCCGACTTATATGATTTCTGGAGCCAAGAAGCCATTGTGCGTGGTCAAAACATTTCACGCTGGAACAACCGCCCTGCTAGCGAAGCCTTGGAGGCCGGCCGGCAAGTTTGGGACTATGAACTACGGAAACCGTATTACAACGCCTTCCGTACATTTTTTGAAAAAGAACTCCCAGCCTTTTCGTTATTTCAAGACAGTCGATCTATCGCTGTTAATAGCCGTGTAGCAGGACCAATCGTTGGTTATCCAGGTGAACTGACTGAGTTTGTAAGCCGCTTCTCAGAATGGTATGTCATAGACGAAAACGTGGATGCTAATTGTTCCGATGCCTCATAGAGGCATTGTTTTGACCGGTATGTTCACACATTTTCTAGTTAAGTTAATATAAGTTTTGAATCAGAAACGTCACTTATTCTTTCACATGAATTGTTACAATCCGTGACATTCAGATTAAATAAAATATACTCTTTGTTACCCCCACTGAAATCAAAATATTGAATACCCAGTAGTTTTTAACTGCTGATTAATAGGAATTGAGGTTTAACTTTTAGACCAACCGTTTGGTTCGCATCATTGCAAACCCGATTCCCTTAAACTCGAAAATATCGGTCTTGGACATGTTCCACATGATCTGTTTTAGTAGAAAGAGGAGATGATTTGGCAGGAAAAGGTAAACCATCGGGAAATCTATACTGGTTATTTGCAATATTGCCTGCTGCCTGTGTTGTTTGGCTATTTTTACAAATTCCAAATATCGCTAATCAGCAAATTCCACAAATCGATATCGCTTGGGTTCCTGAGCTTGGCACGCGACTGTCATTCCGGCTTGATGGACTGAGCCTGCTGATGTCCCTGCTGGTTTTAGGCGTTGGGGCGTTAATCCTTATCTACGCAAGTGGCTATATGGACGGGCATGCGAAAATCGGCCGATTTTTTGCGATTCTCATCTTTTTCATGGTCGCTATGTTAGGTGTTGTAACGGCGAATAATATTATTCTGCTGTTTGTCTTTTGGGAATTGACGAGCATTTCGTCCTATTTGCTAATCGGGTTTGATCACGAAAATAAAACATCGCAGGTTGCAGCCCAACAAGCCTTGTTTGTAACCGGAACCGGCGGGCTGTGTCTTTTGGCGGGGCTGATCTTATTGGGGAACGCAGCCGGGAGTTGGGAATTATCTGAAATTTTGCAAAATGGAGAGCTTATTAAACAAAGCTCTCTCTTTCCGATGATTATCCTGATGGTTGTGCTTGGGGCGTTTACCAAATCGGCCCAATTCCCCTTTCACTTTTGGTTGCCTAACGCCATGGCCGCCCCGACTCCGGTTTCAGCTTATTTACATTCAGCCACAATGGTCAAAGCGGGTATTTATATATTGGCTCGTCTAAATCCGGTGTTGGGAGAATCAATTGGATGGACGTGGACTCTGATCCTTATAGGTGGGTTTACTGCTTTGCTGGGGGGTTGGATGGCGTGGCAGCGGCCGGATCTCAAGCAGATTATGGCCTATACAACCGTTTCTGCTTTGGGCATTCTTGTCTTTTTAATTGGTGTTGGCGGCAAAATCGGCATTAAAGCGATGCTGCTCTTTCTCATCGTCCATTCGCTTTATAAAGGGGCGTTGTTCATGACGGCTGGGGCCATCGATCATGAGACAGGGACCCGCGACATCAATAAACTGGGCAAGCTGGCTCGCTTAATGCCGATTACGCTAGCGGCCGTTCTTGCGGCAACTTTATCGATGGCCGGTATCCCTCCACTGCTTGGCTTCACCGGCAAAGAGCTCATCTACGAAGCCACTGTTGAAAGCCATCTGGGCGCAGTTTGGTTGACGATGGCGGCTTTTGCGATGAACTTCTTTAACGTAGCTGCGGCTGGGATTATTGTTTATCGGCCGTTTTTTGAAGAACCGGCCGAAGATTTTGATAGCAGCCATGTACATGAAGCTCCTTGGACTTTGTGGCTAGGGCCTATTGTTTTAGGGGGCACGGCTCTGCTTTCTTGGATATTTATCGGCAGTGACTTTTTCTCCGAACAGCTCTTCTCACCGGCCTTATCGGCCGTTTATGGCCAGACCGAAGTGGTGTATCTGTATGCACTGCCGCCCGTATTTGACCTAATCCCGATTCTCAGCATTTTAACCATCGCAGCAGGCTTGCTCTTTGTCATTTATCATAAACGCCTACTTGCATGGGGTGGCCGTTGGACCAATGATATCGGGGCGTTTGGTCCAGAAGCTGGTTATTTTGCCTTTCTCGATGGCATACTTCAAATAGCGCATGATTTCACAAATCAGATGCAAAACGGCTATCTACGCCGCTATCTTGCTTATGTGTTTGTTACCTTGGCCGTTTTAACCTCATTGCCCCTGTGGCTATCTGGTAACGGTCAGGGGATCCCGTTTCTAGTTGTGGGGCAACCTCAGTTCCAGGACATCGTCCTCTCTCTTATGATTGTAGCGGGAGCGCTTTGGGTCGTTATTTTCCCCGGCCGATTATCGGCAATCGCAGCTTTAGGCGTAGTAGGGTACGGAATTGCATTACTCTTCTTTTATCTTAATGCCCCAGACTTAGCAATGACGCAGTTCGCCGTAGAAACATTAATCGTGATTGTTTTCGTGCTGGTGATATACAAATTACCCCTGTATAGCGCCCGCAGCACCATCATTGGCCGTTATAGAGATTGGATCATTTCCGGCATCATTGGCATCGTCATGTTTACGTTGGTCATGTTTGTCACATCGGTCCCCTACAGCAAGCATATTTCCGATTTCTACGCATCTAACAGCTATACACTGGCCAAAGGGCGCAATATCGTCAACGTTATTTTAGTTGATTTTCGCGGCTTAGATACGATGGTCGAAGTATCTGTTTTAGCAGTCGCTGCAATCGGCGTACTGGCCCTTCTAGCCACGGGTAAGAAGGTGGAAGAGCCAGGGAGTAAGGTGATAAGCTCGCTTATTTTCAAGACCGCTTCACGTTATCTAGTTCCTCTTATTTTGCTATTTGCAGTTTTTACTCTATTGCGTGGCCACAATGATCCTGGTGGTGGTTTTATAGCCGGTTTGTTGGCGGCATCTGCGTTTGTGATGTACATCCTCGCTTTTAGTATTGAAGATGCCAAAGAATTACTCAAGGTCCGCCCGATGTCACTCATTGCGGCAGGGCTGACTATCGCCCTCGGCAGTACACTTTTTGCCCCATTGGTTTTACAACAGCCTTTTATGGAAGGGATTTGGGGCAGTTATGCTATTCCGGCCATCGGTAAATTAGGCACACCACTTGTATTTGATATCGGTGTCATGCTTGCTGTGATCGGGGTGGTACTAGCGATTGTTTTTGGACTTGCGGCCGAAGAAGATAATCTTCGCAGACAGACTCAACGGCAAGGGCAGAGAGCAGGGGACGATCAGCTATGAACGTTTTATTAGCGGCCGTTATCGGCTTTTTATATGCGACCGGTGTATTCATGGTGTTACGTCGTAGCATTGTTAAGTTAATTTTAGGCATCGGTTTGCTTGGCAATGCAACCAATTTGCTTTTATTCACCATTGGAGACGTGTCTCGGTCAGTACCACCGATTATCCATACGGGCGAAACCACGCTCGCTGCAGATGCTGCAAACCCGATTCCGCAGGCACTGATTCTAACTGCCATTGTTATTGGGATGGCGATGACCGCCTACGCGGTTGTGCTTGCGAAACAAGCCTATCAAGTCACTAAATCTGATGATGTTGATGAAATGCTCATCACAGATGTTTAGGGGGTAAAGACTATTTTATGACTGTTGTTTTACCCATTCTTATTCCAATAACGGCCGCCATCATCTGCCTTATTTGTTGGAATCGCCCTACGATCCAACGTGGCATCAGCTTAACTGCATCTGGAATCGCCTTTGGGTACAACCTTTGGTTGTTGAGTTTTGTCTCATCTTCCGGGATTCAAACCCTTAATGTTGCAGGCTGGGAGGCTCCTTTTGGCGTTGTCTTAGTGGCTGACTTGTTAAGCGCGATCATGGTATTGGTTACCGCTTTCATGGGTTTGATGGTTGCTATCTATGCAATAGATGACATCTCACTTGAATTTGAAGAAAATGGCTACCACATTCTATTTCAGTTTTTACTAGCTGGGGTATCTGGGTCATTTTTAACCGGTGACCTTTTTAACCTGTTTGTCTGGTTCGAAATCATGTTGATTTCCTCGTTCGTGCTCCTTTCCATGGAAGGTCGCCGTACTCAGATTGAAGCTGGAATGAAGTATGTTATGATGAATTTGGTTTCGTCTGCCATCTTTTTATCAGCCACAGGGCTAGTATTTGGAATAGCCGGAACCGTTAATATGGCCGACCTTGGCCGCCGGTTTCCCGAATTGGCGGCCGAAAACCCAGTTTTAACTACCTCTATTGCAATGTTGTACGTCGTTGCTTTTGGGCTAAAAGGTGCCTTGTTCCCGATGTTCGGTTGGCTTCCTGCTAGCTATCACACCCCCCCTACCGCAATCACGACCATTTTTGGTGCGTTATTGACTAAAGTCGGGGTATACGCCCTGATCCGTGTCTTTACCCTCATCTTTGTCGCCCCAGAGATTATGAGCTTGGCCCAACCGGTCTTGCTTGTTTTAGCGGCGCTCACGATGGTCACCGGTGTTTTTGGGGCGGTGTCCCAATATGATTTTAGACGACTGTTGTCGTTTCACATTATCAGTCAGATCGGCTATTTAATTTTAGGATTGGGTATCTTCACTGTTGCTTCGTTGGCAGGTACTATATTTTTTATGGTGCATGTTATTTTAGCTAAATCGGCTCTGTTTTTGGTCAGCGGTATTGTCAACAAAATGGCTGGAACCTATGATTTGAAGAAACTTGGGGGCTTTTATCATAATAATATGGCTCTCTCAATGCTCTTTTTTATCCCAGCAATGGCTTTAGCTGGAATTCCGCCACTTTCTGGTTTTTGGGCAAAGTTTGCCATTGTTAAAGCGGGTCTTGAAGCGGAACAATATATTTATGTCGCTATTGGGCTGTTTGTCAGTGTTTGGACACTCTATTCAATGACTAAAATTTGGACCTATGTTTTTATGCGCAAACGGCCGGCCGAATACGATACGCCACTTATGGAATTATCAGCTAATTCTTTTTGGCTCAGATGGACACCGACGCTACTCATTGGGGCAATAACTGTTGTGATGGGGCTATTCGCTGGGCCGGTTTTTGCCCTAGCTACCGAAGCGGCCCAACAGTTGATGGACCCTAATGTATATATCACGGCCGTGCTTGGCTTCCGGTAGGAGAAGATTCCTGATGTTTTTGTTAATAGGCATGATCATAATGTGGGTTTTTTTAACAGGAGAATTGACTTTGGGCAATGTTGGCTTCGCCAGCTTGCTCTCCCTATTTCTACTGTTTATCAGCGGCGGTGGGATGCGAATTAAATACTTACAACGCAAACAGAAATTCTCTATATTCAAATATCTAGTAACGCTGACACGGTTTTCCCTCTTCTTCTTAGGTCAGTTGCTCAGTGCTGGTATTACCGTCTTTTTGTCAATTTTAAACCCGCATAAACTTCAACCCGGAGTTATTGCAGTCCCGCTTGATGTAAAAAGCCATGCAGAAATTACACTGCTAGCCAATTTGATAACCTTGACCCCTGGCACCGTGTCGCTCGATGTATCAACGGACAATCGGGTCATCTATGTTCATACGATTCAATATGAAGATGAGGAGACGTTTCGCAAAGAAATAAAAGATGGCTTTGAGCAACGAGTGATTGAGGTTATGAACCCATGGAAATAATTGCCCAGATTGCTGACACCGTGATGGTTTGGCTGATTGTGCCACTGCTTTCCTTGTCCATTGTGGTGACATTTATACGTTTTGTGATTGGGCCAAGTTTGCCAGACAGAATTGTGGCACTTGATATTCTCTCTGGTATTGCTGTGGGAATGATGGCTGCTTATGCTGTGCAAACGGGTGAGACTGTATTTTTAGACATCGCTCTGGTCGTCGCATTGATTACGTTTTTAGGCACAATTGGCTTCGCATATTATATCGACCGAAGACAATAGCTAGAGGTTAGTTTTATGGTTGAAATACTGAGTAGCTTATTTTTGGTAATAGGGGTCATTTTTATTTTTGTAGGGGCTCTAGGTGTTTTAACAATGCAGGATATTTTTATGCGTATGTCTGCTTCTACTAAAACAACGATTTTGGGAACCGGCTTTATGCTCATCGGCGTGATTATCTTTTTTGGAGATGTAGGCGTAACCGGCCGTGCAATCGCCATTTTCTTGTTTATCCTTGCCACTGCCCCCGTGTCGGCTCATCTAATCGGCCGGGCCGCTTACTCCGACGGGGTTCCCTTGTGGGAAGGGACAAAAATTGATGAACTGCGTGGCAAATATGACGAGGAGAGTCAAACCCTTTCAAGTGGTGCTTACGCCGAATCTGACACATGGAAAACCGCCGCTCTTGATGACCATGTGCTATAAGGCTTTCTAGACCACAGGTTTTAAATAGCTTTCTGGATTTTTCGCAAACGTCCGCTTACAAGCTGGGCAACAAAAGTAGAACAGTTGCCCCTTGAACTCATGCGTGTGCTTCGCCGTTTCAATCACAACTTCCATCTGGCAGATCGGGTCGATAGCGATTTCAGGGGCTAAAACCTCAACCTCATATTGCTGACGCATTAAGGTTAAATCAAGATTTTCGGCCGTTCGTCTACGCTCCACAATTTCAGCCATAATGCTCAACGCGATTTCATCCCCACGGCGAGCTTGAATATCAAGCCCGGCCGGAGCCTTTAATGCCAGCAGATCGTTTTTCCCATATCCGGCCATTTTTAAATAATCACGAACAGATGTAGCTCGCCTCATGCTCGAAACTAAACCAATATAAGGGGCATTTCCCTTGATCGCTTTTTCAAGCGCAACCTCATCAAAATTCCCGTGAGTCGCCACCACCACATAGGTTGTAGGACTGATACACTTTTCGATTTTGTCTAAATCAGTCACGACTTCGTGAGCAAGCGGCATGCTCGCCCCTTTGGTGTCAGGGTCAACCGCAATGACATGGTAGTTCATTGCATGGCCCAAATGGCACAACGCTTGAGCAACAGGCAAATTGCCGATAATCATCAAGCGAGGCTTCGGCCGGACCGGCTCAATATAAATCTCCAGCGTTCCACCACTGAAACAAGTCATCGGCAAGTCGGTTAAGCCTTCTCGTGGTGTTTGCGTTTTGGGATCAGTTGAGAGCCGAATGAGACGTGATTCATCATCTGTCAGAGCTTTTAATGCCTCTTTGACAACAGTTGGTGAGGCGCAGGAGCCACCAATCCAGCCATGCATGACCCCATCAATCGTAATAATCGCTTTATCGCCCGGCTTGCCAGAAGTCGGTTTTTCGGCCCGTACAACTGTGGCCGTGACAAACGGCTCCCCTTTGTTTGTTAATTCATGTGCTTTAGAAAAGAATTCGTCAAACATAATTTTAGATAGAGACAAGAGGGTAGAGATAGAGACGTTTTACCGACTACTTACCGCTTGCCAAAATAGTCTTCTTGATTGAGTCGCCAAATTTGGTACAAAACATAACAACCAAAGCCGATCACAATGATATTGACGCCGGTTCCGGCCGTTAAGCTAACTGAGATCGGGTACAACGTGCCGATTAAAATCGGGACATGAGCTAATTTGTTTTTTTCTTTGATCAGATACGAGCAAAGGTAGGACATCAATCCAAAAAGCACGTTGATAAAACCAACAGAATTGATGATGACACCGATGTCCGTTTGCCCAGACTGTAAGATGTTTACAATGCCGAAGAAGGTTGCCATCGCGGCCGTAAACTTGAGGAGGCGAAGCAGCACTTCGACCGTGGAAAATTGTTTGTTTTTAGGTTCGGATAGATTCATCCCGATAGTTTAACTGATTTGCTTAGCACTTCTATGCCTGTATCAGAACGGCCGATGTCTCGTCACCAACCGTTCTGATTTGTTAGTTAATCAGTCACCCCAGCCTCACGCAACGCCTTCCACACCTTTTGCGGCGTGATCGGAATATCGATATGACGGACACCCAAATGCCACATCGCATCGACAACCGCATTGGCGATAGCCGGAGGCGCACCCACCGTCGGTGACTCGCCCACACCCTTCGCACCAATCGGATGATGCGGCGATGGGGTAATCGTGTGACCCGTCTCCCATTTTGGAGACTCAACGGCCGTTGGCACCAAGTAATCGGCCAGCGTACCGGTCAGACATTGCCCATTTTCATCATAAACAATCTCTTCGTACATCGCTGGGGCCAATCCCATCGTCAAACCACCGTGGATCTGCCCTTCAACCACTAGCGGATTGATGATATTTCCACAGTCATCAATGGCCACAAAGCGGCGGATTTTAACCATGCCGGTGCCGGTGTCGATCTCGACGGCCGCAATGTACGAGCCAAACGGGAAGGTTAGATTGGGCGGATCATAATAATCAGTTGCTTCTAGCCCAGCTTCCATCCCAAGAGGATGGTTGGTATATGCCGCAAAAGCGATATCTTGGATTGTTTTTGCCTGCTCTGGCGACCCTTGCACCTGCCATTGATTCACATTCCATTCGAGGTCATCTTCGTTAACTTCGAGCAGATAAGCGGCGATTTTCTTAGCCTTAGCCTTGATCTTACGTGCCGCCATCACCGCCGCTGCACCGGCCGTTGGGGTTGAACGACTTGCATACGTCCCTAAACCATAGGGTGCTGTGTCGGTGTCACCTTCTTCCACTTCAATGTCAGCGGCCGGTAAGCCAAGCTCTTCCGCTATAATTTGAGCATAGGTCGTTTCATGACCTTGTCCCTGTGATTTTGTACCAAAACGAGCAATCGCTTTACCCGTTGGATGAATGCGAATTTCGGCCGAATCAAACATCTTGATGCCTAAAATGTCATAATCTTGGCTAGGGCCTGCACCCACAACTTCGGTAAAGCTAGAAATACCGATGCCTAGAAGCTTGCCTTCTTTGCGCAATTCCAACTGCTCTTTACGCAACCCTTCATAGTCGATCATATCCATCGCTTTTTGCAAAGCGGCCGGATAATTGCCACTGTCATAGTGCCAGCCGGTTGGCGATTCATATGGGAAATCTTCTGGCTGGATGAAGTTTTGCATGCGATAAGCGGCCGGATCAATGCCCAACTCATGCGCCATCATATCAGTCATGCGCTCGATCATATGGACCGCTTCCGTCACTCGGAATGAACAGCGATAGGCCACGCCACCGGGTGGTTTGTTGGTGTAAACGGCGTCGAAGTTAACGTGGGCCGCCTTCATATCGTATGAGCCGGTACAAATTGAGAACATGCCGGCCGGGAATTTTGAAGGATTGGCGGCCGCGTCTGCGCAACCATGGTCGGCTAATCCGTTCACACGCAAACCAACAATCTTTCCATTCTCATCAGCCGCAAGTTCAGCATCCATGTGGTAGTCACGGGCGAAGCTGTCGGCTTGCAGATTCTCAGAGCGGTCTTCGATCCATTTAACCGGCTTGCCGATGAGCAAAGATGCGGCCGCACAGATCACATAGCCAGGATAAACCGGTACTTTACCGCCAAATCCACCGCCGATGTCGGGTGAAATCACCTGAATCTTGTGTTCCGGCAAACCAGCAACCAAAGCAAAAACGGTGCGGATCGCATGGGGAGCCTGGGTCGTCATGTACAACTGCATCTTGCCGGTAGCCGTGTTGTAATTGGCCACCATCCCGCACGTTTCAATAGATGAAACATGGATACGTGGGATGTAATGATGCTGTTTGATGACGTGGGCCGCTTCGTCAAAAATCTTGTCAGTCGCTTCTTTGTCACCAGCTTCCCAATGCCAAATCCGATTGGTTTTGGCTTCTTTGTCATCACGCACAAGCGTCTCATCTTTTAATGCTTCAAATGGGTCGATGACGGGTGGGAGTGGTTCGTAATCGACGTGGACTTTTTCGATGGCATCGGCCGCAATATAGCGTGAGGTCGCAATGACCGCACAAACTTCTTGCGCATAGTAAACCACCTTTTCAAGCGGCAACACCATCTGAGTGTCTGACATTAAGGTCGGCATCCAAGCAAGATTATGCGCTTCCATATCTTTACCGGTGATAACGGCCAAAACCCCTTCGGTTGCCAATGCTTCGCTCGCATCGATATTTAGGATTTTTGCGTGAGCGTAGGGGGAGCGCACGATGTCCATGTACAACATGCCGGGTAGCTTGATGTCATCGACGTAGTTGCCACGCCCTTGAATAAAGCGGGGGTCTTCCTTACGTTTCAAGCGATGTCCCATCCCACCAATTTCTACGGGGGTGGTGATACGAACCGTTTCGGTTGTTTCAACTTGGGCCGATTCGTTTGGCCCCATTTTTGTGACCTGTTTTTCAACCCGGTCTTCTAAATGCCGGTCAGCATTTGGATCATGATAATTAGCCATTACGCAGCCTCCGCTTCTTTGTTATTGATTTTCTCGGCCGCATACTCAATCGCTTCAACGATTTTGTTATAGCCGGTGCAACGACATAAGTTGCCCGAAATCCCCCAGCGAATTTCTTCTTCGGTTGGGTCAGGATTCTTGCTGAGCAAATGATCTGCCTGCATGATCATGCCAGGGGTGCAATAACCACACTGGAGCCCGTGCATTTCCCAAAATCCTTCTTGGAGCGGATGTAGCTCTGCGCCGTTCGCCATCCCCTCAATTGTTTTAATGTTTTTGCCGTTGGCCTGTACCGCGAACATGGTGCAGCTTTTGACCGTTTTGCCATCAACCTGAATGGTGCAAGCACCACAGCTTGTGGTGTCACACCCGATGTGGGTTCCGGTTAAATCAAGGTTCTCTCGAATCAAATGGACCAAGAGCAATCGACTTTCTACCGTTTCGGTATAGTCTGTTCCGTTTACGTTGACTGTAATTTCGTGTTTAGACATGTTTTCCTTTAGCTGGTCAGCCTGTCAGCACGCTTCGCTTATCAGCATCTCAGCAGATTTGCCGTGATGCACGACCTGGCTGAGAGCGTAGCGATCTAAAATGCTGAAGTACTGAAATGCTAACGAGCTATCCAGCTCGTTCCGCCGCTTTCTTGACTGCACGTTTTACCAATACACGGGTTAGGTCCCGTTTGTATTCAACCGTTCCACGCAGGTCGGCCGATGGGTCGCAGTCGGCCGCTGCCGCTTTTCCGGCCGCTTCCAGCACTTCGGCCGTCAGTTCATTGCCGATTAGAGCAGCCTCTGCGCCTGGGGAACGCATTGGTACAGGGCTGACATTTGTCAGACCCACCCGTGCGCTGGCGACACGGTTGCCGTCCATGACAAGATTTACAGCCACGGCCGAAATCGCATAATCGCCAACTTTTCGTTCTATCTTGATATATGCCCCACCGCTACCGGCTGCTGGCATAGGTAAGCGTATTTCAGTCAGGATTTCGTCATCAGTCATCGAGTTTTCAAAAAGACCGGTAAAAAACTCATCGATGGGGATGATTCGTTGACCCGCTGGGCCAACTGCGACGATGCTCGCACCGTAGGCCAACATCACGGCCGGATGATCGTTGGCTGGGTCAGAGTGGGCTAAATTCCCACCAATTGTCGCTTTATTGCGCACAACGGGGTCAGCAATGACGGCCGCTGCATCAGCAAGCATTTCATAGTAATTTTGAACGTCCTCAGAATCTTCCAAGTCACTTTCAGTCGTCATCGCGCCGATGGCTAAATATCCATCGTCACCATTTTGGCGAATGTAACTCATCCCATCAATACCGGAAATATCGATGAGGGTTTCTGGGGATGCCAGGCGAAAGCGCATGGCAGGGATGAGGCTTTGTCCACCGGCCAGAATTTTGGCGTCTTCGCCGTGTTCTGCCAGTAGGGCTATCGCTTCACCCAACGAGGCGGGAGCGTGATAATCGAACTCACCAGGAATCATGGGAATCTCCTTTAATTTAATTTACGATTTTCGGTTGACGATTTTTCGCCAAGTTAAAATCCTAAACCCTATAGATTTACTGTTTATTATCGAAAATTGGGTAACTTTAAGAGAGGTGCCGGATATTTCCGTACCGCACTCCCTTTATTCGTTTTAGAGAAGGGTGATTTGTAGGGGGCCAGCGTGCTGGACCTTTAAGGCGCAGCACGCTGCGCCCCTACCTAGAACAATAGAAAGTACAAAATGATCAACACCAGTAGCACAATGCCACCGATGATGTATGGGGTAAGGTTGAGATCGCTGGCAACTTGAGAGGCAACTTTCGATGCCAATTCTGCCTGGGTAGGGGCGACATACTCTTTAACTTCTTCTTTAACTTTTTTTTCAATTTCTTCGGCCGAAGCTCCGGCCGCGGCCGCTTGTTCAACCACCGTATGTTTGGCTGCTTCGACTTTTAGATAGTTGTTTAAAGCCTCTAAACTTTGGCCGATGATCGCTTTTGCTGAAGTATCGATCAAGCGTTGGCCGACAGAAGCGATTTTGCCACCGACTTTGGCATCACCGGTATAAAGCATGTGCGTTTTCGAGCTATCTTCAGCATCGGTTAATTTAATCCCGCCAGTTGCTTTAACAAAGCCAGGAGCGCCTTTGCCATCAACCTGCATGTTGTAGCTTTCAAGAGCAACTTTGTCAGTGATTTGAATATGCCCTTTAAATTTTCCTTGAACAGGGCCAACTTTGATTTTGAGTGCCCCTTCGTATTCATCTTCACCAACAGTATCGAGCCCATCGGACCCAGGTAGTATAGTAGCCAGTACAGCCGGATCTTGTAGTGCGTCCCAAACCAAAGCCCGTGGGGCATCAAATATATATTCGCCATCAATTTTCATTTCTTTTTCTCCTAAAGCGTGCGAAGCCAAGCCAAACTTATTTTGGCCGCCTGCTTACCTTATTTCAATTTTTCCAAATGAGTAGCTAGTTCATTTAAACTTTGTAAATTATGTATCGGTAAAAAGTCATCGATGTACGGTAGGGCGGCCGACATGCCGTCTACTTTTGCTTCATATGAAGCTCTACCGCTGAGTGGATTTAACCACACCAGCCGATGACACCGATGTTGTAAGTATCGCATTTCTTTAATCAATTGCGAACTGTCGCCACGTTCCCAGCCATCACTCACAATGATGGCAATTGCGCCACGGCGTAGTACACGGCGTGACCATTCTTGATTAAATGTGGCAAAACTTTCACCGATGCGAGTGCCGCCACTCCAGTCAATAATTTCACGCGATGCTTGATCAACCGCCCGATCAATGTTTTTTAATTTTAGATCACCCGTGATGCGTGTTAGACGTGTGCCAAATACAAAACTTTCGACTTGGCTCATGCTTTGAGAAACACTATAAAAGAATTGCAGTATGAGTCGAGAATATTTTTCCATCGAGCCTGAAATATCGGCTAGTAAAACAATCGGCCGATCCTTAATTTTACGCTGGCTGTATGACAACTCAACGGGTGAGCCGCCATATTTAACGGCCGAACGCATCGCTTTACGTAAATTCAGCATGTCGCCCTGCTTAGACGAGATTCGCCGCCGGGTGATCCGTTTACTAATTTGCCACTTCATTTGTTGGATGAGCTTTTTCACCGTGTCCAATTCTTCGGCCGTCATGGCGGCAAACTCTTTTTGCTGAATCAGTTCCGCACCGGAGTATGTCTCCGCTTTGTCGATCATTTCGATTTCACGGTCGGTTTTGCCAATTGCCCTCGCCATCAACATGGCCGCATACTGATGCTGTGGCGGCCGTTTGTGACGTGGAGCCAGCGGTGCCTTTTGCCTAGCCAACCCGCCAGGGTTGGCCCTGCGCCAAAAAAAGTTAAAAATCGTGTCGAACAGCCGCATCTGTTCACGCCG
>JBLIMP010000035.1:0-21517 GCA_047638855.1 Cellvibrionaceae bacterium
CGGCATCGACGGCTGCACCAAAGACTATTTTTTGAAAGAGATCGGTTGAAATTAAGCCTGAACAAGAGAATGTAAACAGCATGCCCCCCGGCCGTAAAAGTTCAAAGCTCAACATATTTATATCTTTATACCCCCGACCTGCTTTTTTAATGTCTCTGCTACTATTTGCGAATTTAGGTGGGTCAAGAACAATGATATCGAATTTTTTACCAACCTCTTTATAGTGCCTTAGAACCTCAAATACATTTCCGGCTAAATATTCATCATCCGGCCGATCGGCTGCATTGAGCCCAACATTTTCAGACGCGATCTCTAAAGCTGGTACAGAAGAATCCACACTAATTATCGACTTGGCCCCAGCTTGAGCTGCATAAACAGAGAATCCACCTGTATAAGCAAAACAGTTTAAGATTTCCTTATTCTCAACCAAAGATCGTCGGCCGAAAAGCGCACGAGCCTCACGCTGATCTAAATAGAACCCTGTTTTGTGGCCATTGAGTAAATCAACTTTAAACGTTAGTCCATTTTCTTGGAAAGTCACAGCCTCTTCGGGCATTTCACCCCAAACTACACCGGAAAATTGCTTAAGCCCTTCCTTTTTTCGGACAGGCACATCAGATCGTTCAACGATGCCAAGCGGCGTATCACCATTTTGAAAGCGAACATTTTTAAGAACATTAATAATTTGATCTCGTCTAACGTCAATCCCTTTCGTTAGGCATTGGAAAACCAACCAACGATCATAGCGATCCACAATTAGACCTGGAATGCCATCTGATTCCGCATTCACGAGCCGAAAACCATTTGTTTCTGGTTCAAGATTAAGCCAATTGCGTCGATCTATTGAGCGGGTGATTGACTTGATCCAATACTCGTCGTTCAAAGGCTCATCCTTCCATGTCATAATTCGGCCGACAATTTGAGAAGCTGGGTTCCAGACGGCAATCCCTAGAAACTCACCTTTTGAGGACGTAACCGTGACAGCATCGCCTGGCGTTAAATCCCCTTCTGTACGTGCAATAGCCCCAGAAAATATCCATGGGTGATGATTGACTAATGGTTTTTCCCGTTTGGGTTTAAGGACTAGCGTCCCTTGTGGTGTTTCTAGACTTTTGGCTTGTGAACTCATAGATGAATTTTAGATTACGTAGATGGTTTTAAGTGTGGTTGATGGAATGCAGCTCAAAGGCTACTGCCGAAACGTTTAGAAGCGGCTACTGGCGATTGTATAAAACAAGGAATTCAATCGTCAGTTTAGAAGGAACAGGAGATACAACTTCGTTGTTTAATTAAAATTCCGTTCCTTAGAGTAATTCGCGGATTTTTTCTACAAGGGCTGATGGTGAAAATGGTTTGTGCATAAAAGCACTTGCACCTTGTTCCAGCACGCTTTGACTTACGCGATCATCTCCAGAAGTAATTACAACTGGAATGTTTCTGTCGGAGCCTGTCTGTTCAGCTCTAATTTCGTCAAGCAGTACAAGGCCACTCACATTGCGACTTAGATGATAATCAAGCAAAACTAAACGGATTGATTTATCCAAAGCTTCTCTGGCCTTTTCAAGAGTGTATACACTGATGACCTCGAAAGCCTCAAACTCCAAAAACATTTTCAATAAATTGCTACTTGCGGGGTCGTCATCGACTAGAAGAATTTTTGTCATTTGGATAAATGTTAGATCGGTAATGTATTACTTTCTAAATATTGAAATTAATCGCCAAGAGATGCGATTCCGCGTATGATGCCAATGATGCCTACTGTTGAACGAAGCAAGTCAGACCCACTGATATCGGGGGGGCCACCATGTTTCTTTTCGGCCGATTTTATAAGCATCCACGCAGATATAGCCCCTGCAAGGGCACCTAATATTGCTCCAATAATTAGAAAACGGTTTTGCCAGCCATTGGCATTTGTTTGATTTTCTTGTTCCATTCTACTTCCTCTCTATATTTTGATTTCTAGCCTGAATTGGAAGAACAAATCCAAAGATTCGTTCAATGACACGGCCGATTCTTGTCAGGGTTGCACGATATTGAATTGATAAGTCTGCACCTTTTTTGCTTGTGGTTTCAACTTTTGTGGCCGAATCTTCAATAAAGGTATCTGTGCGCCATAGCCACTTCTGAATCCAGCTTTCAACCGGCCGAGGTGTTGTCCAAGTATACCAAGTCCAGCCAACTGCTAGAATCGAGATTAATGCCACAAAAAGAATCATTGGCAAAATTGTCATGATAATGACGATATCAGCTGTGGCTGAAGAAAACTCTTGCCATTGCGGAGTAGATTCTGAATCTGTAAAGAGCGTTCGCCAGAGCATGAAACCAATGATCGCGATAATAAATGCGGCCATTAGACCAATTGGCAGATATACAGTTAATCGATTGAAGCGTTTGCGCCGTTTTTGCCTCTCCAATTGGGCTGAGGTGGCTGATATTAACGGAGGGGGTTGTTGTTCAGACAGGTTCATTAAAAATTCCAATTAGGGGGTTAAGATGCACATATCGGGCAACGGTCTCGAAATGGGTTCAACGCTACATTCGCAACGGTCAAAATTTTCACCTTCACCTACAAACATAAAATATCGAACACTAGACTGGGTACACATCGCCTCATCATCAAACGCTCGTGTCCATTGCACCCCAATTCCTTCTTGGTCTGGCTCTTGGAGCATAAAAATATTGAGAAATCTATTTTGGTCGTTTCCGAATTGTAAAACGCCTTGAGTGACCAAGCGGCAAGCAAAAATCGGAATGATGCCCATTATAATAAGGAAAATGATAGCACCTACGCAACTGCGCCAAGTAATGTTGCGTGGTTCTTGATCCGTTTCGACTTCAGTGTTACTCATAAGATCGATTATATCCTTAAATAGAATAGAGATCAGAATAAAAAAGCCCCTCACATACTTTTCATGTGAGGGGCTTATCAAAACAAGTCAAAGAAGACTCTTGTTTTTAGGCTTTCATTGTTGGGATATAAAGATTCTCAGCATATTCTTTTACCATTCGACGCATACTAAACTTGGCTGCGTTAGAACGAATTGACTCTTTCATGAGCTGAACCCAGCCCCGAGGAACATCGTCTCGATCACGGTCATAATAAAGCGGGACAATTTCCTGCTCTAATAGTTGATAGATCGATTCGGCATCGGCCGCGTCTTGTTCTTCGTTACTTTCAAGATCAATTCCTTCCCCAATCGCCCAGCCGTTTGCGCCGTTATACCCTTCAACCCACCAGCCATCGAGAATTGAAAGATTTGGTACGCCATTTAGGGCCGCCTTCATACCACTTGTACCGCTGGCTTCACGCGGCCGACGGGGGGTGTTCAACCAGATATCTGTCCCTTGCTTAAGATAACGCCCCATGTGCATGTCATAATCTTCTACAAACGCAATCCGGCCACCCCAATCGTGTGACTTAGCGATATTGTAAATCGTCTGGATTAGATGTTTGCCCGGATCATCGGCCGGATGTGCCTTGCCGGCAAAAATAATCTGAACCGGCTTGTATGGATTCATCAAAATACGTTTTAAGCGTTCAGGGTCACGGAAAATCAACGTTGCTCGCTTATACGTAGCAAAACGACGCGCAAACCCGATTGTAAGCGCTCGGTTTGACAAGAACGCCCCAGTTGTCAGTACTTGAGTCGCGTCTCTATGACCCGACGCCCAACGCTTGCGCGTGCGAGATCGGATTTCATCAAACAATTTGGTGCGTAATTCTGTGTGCACGCCCCATAACTCTTCATCTGGAACATCGTAAATGCGTTCCCACATCGCTTGATCATCATGTTTTGACATCCAATCGGGACCAAAATGACGGTTAAGCAGACTTTCAAGCGGTTGAGCTGTCCAAGTAGGGACATGGATTCCGTTTGTAATACCGGTGATCGGAATATCATCAACTTCTTTGATTTCTGGCCAAACTGAGGTCCACATATCGCGCGAAACTTCAGCATGTAACTGACTGACCCCGTTTGCCATACCTGACATTTTAAGGGCCAAAACGGTCATGTTAAACGCTTCCCCCCATTCTTCTTGATGCTGGCCCAGGTTCATGAACCCGGTGCGATCAAGATTCAATTCCGGCCAATATTGACTAAAATATTTGTCCATTAGATCAAAATGAAACGCATCATGCCCGGCCGGAACTGGTGTATGGGTCGTGAAAATTGATTTCGGCCGAACTTTTAGCGCCGCTTCATGGAAAGAACAATCCGTTTTTGCCACTAGCTCACGAACCAATTCCAATCCTAAAAAGGCGCTGTGGCCCTCATTCATGTGCCAAATTTCAGGCGAGATGCCAAGTGCCCGAAGAGCCCGGACACCACCAATCCCCAACATAATCTCTTGACGGATACGGGTCTCAGTGTCGCCACCATACAATCTGGCCGATAATTCACGATTCCAAGGAGCGTTCTCTTCAACGTCGGTATCAAGCAAATAGAGCTTGGCCCGACCTACTTTCACATGCCAAATACGTGCGAAAACCGTTTGATCACCAATCTCTACATGGATATGAATGACATTTCCATCTTTGTCACGGGCCAACTCGATAGGTGACTTTTCCATATCAAGGTGTTCATAGTTTGACTCTTGCCAACCATGAGATGGGATTTTTTGACGGAAATACCCTTGTGGATACATAAACCCAACGCCAACAAATGGCAATCCTAAATCACCGGCTTCTTTGATATGATCGCCAGACAGAATCCCAAGACCGCCAGAATAAATCGGCAAAGAGACATGCATCCCGAATTCAAATGAAAAATAGCCGATTACTTTGTCGGTTAGCTCTTTGTGCTCGGTTACAAACCAGCTATCAGTGTTTGCCATGACATGGTCATAAGCCATCATCACTTTGTTCAAGTGGCGCACAAAAGCGGAGTCGGCCGCTTTTGCCTTTAAACGCTCATCTTCAATTGCATGGAGCATCTTTATTGGATTATGAACTGTAGTGCGCCACAAAGGATAATCTAGCATGCGCCAAACGGCCCGTGCGTCAGGATTCCAACTCCACCAAAGATTATTGGCGAGTTCGGGAAGTCTTTCTAGCTTTTTCGGCATTGATTTCATTGCCATAAGAACTGTCTCCTTTTAAGTCAATTTATGACTAAGAATTTTTCAAAATTTTGAATCTTATATGGGAAGTTAAACGTTGGGTTTTTAATAAGAGAAGAACTATACAAGAAGCTTGTTCCAGGATAAAAAAAATTCAGGAACCTAACCTAATGAATGCGGGTCAATGACTCAAATTCCTGGTCATACTGCCCAATAAGTGCCTGCCAACTATATTGATAGGCGATTTTTTTAAAAGCCGCTGTGTCTATATCTGCAAACGTAACAAGTTCAATAACAGCATGTAATTTTCTAATGAGATCGCCTTGGTCTTCGTAAATAATTTCAGCATGGTGTTCGGCCGGGATCAACTCAGGGTAACTGAGTCGATTGGGTAAAAGAGGGAAAGCACCCGCTTGGATCGCTTCAAGAATGCTGATACCAAAAAACTCATGGTGTGCGGTTGAGACAACGATATCACTTTGAGTTAATAGTTCTTGATATCGTTCACGGCTGGCAAAGCCAAAATGGAGACATTCAGCCGCAAACTCCTTTTCCGCCTGTTCAAACAGTTCCGGCGCCTTTTGAAAGCTTTCGCCACACACAATTAGCTTGAATCGCCCCCCTTCTATTTTAAACTGACGCAGAGCGGCAAAAAATCCGGCCGGATTTTTGTCAAATTCCCAACGCTGGTTCCACAGAATAACAGGGAGACCTCTATGTTGGGGCTGGGTTGATTTCATCGGCTCAGTGATTTCTTGTGAGGGTGGATATTCAATTGCGATGGGCAGCACCATCGACTTTGCCGCAAGTATCTCAACCGTTTCTTCCTCATTGTGATCTGAATAATGGCGCAAAAAAGCTGGAAGCTCTGCAAATAGCGCATTCAAATGAAATTGGGAATTAAAATAGATACGATCAGCCGCCAGCATTGATTTCCAGTTGATGAGCACATATTGCCGTTCTCGTACCCCCCAATTGCGACGCATAGGCCCTTTCTCTATATCTGGTGACACCGGATAAAGAAGCTGGTTTTCATGCATGTAAAGCGCAAATGGAACCCCTGCCAACTGTTTTCGAGTCAGTGCAATAAATGTAGACAAATCAAGCATGTCGTCTACCAAAACAAGATCCGGTTTGCTTTTTTGGGCTAAGACTTGTTTTGACAAGGTGACGGCCGCCCCATGCATGCGCCATTTCCATGATTGCCCCAACATCGAAAAAATCTCAACATCATGTTTACTGTGTTTTTTGTACCCTTCTGCCCACGCTTTGTGCGAGCCTGCGTGATAGGGGGAGATCAAAAATATTTGCATCAAGTTGTATGGTAGCGTTTTTGGGATTGAAGATAGCCATTTTTCATAAGATCAATGTCATCTGAGTGTTATCGATCTTATGCTGAAAACGGGTTTTCGCTTTGGCTTCTATCTATGCCGCAATTGTCGCAATGCCACAATATCGAATAGCGGCTAAAACATACATGCGTGCCGCCATTTTTATCTCACTCACACTAACCCATTCATCGATATGATGGGGAATGTAAATGTCACCCGGGCCACAGGTTACAATCGGAATCCCTTTGCGAGCGTTCAAGATTGTTCCATCCGTTGAACCAGGAACGCCGCCATAGATTGGAGCCGTGCCGCTTAAATCTTCAAACGCAGATGCCAAGGTTGTGACCACAGGCTCCTCTTCGGCCGTTTTTGTGGGATGCCGCAATTCTAGTTGCTCTACAGTACCGGTTAATCGGCCGTCAACGCTCATAACCCCCGCCAAAATCTGGTTGACTTGTTCGACAAGTTGCTCGGGGTTTTGCCCAGGAATCAAACGGAAATCGAGAATCGTTTGAGTGCCACCCGGCATGACATTTTTCTGCGCTTCACCCGCAATAGGAGAATTAAGAATCGTCGGGGTAATACTCGGTTGGCCTAGGTATTTATCCCGGCCGTGTTGCGCAATTTCTCGCTCTTCAAGACTCTGAACCAATGTCAGAAACTTGGCCATCGGATAAGCACTGTTGACCCCAGTAAGCGGCATCGCCCCATGCGACATCACCCCTGTAATGGTTACCTTTAGCCACATCACCCCTTTTTGAGTGATGCACAAGTGATTTTCTTCCGGCTCGCAAATAATGGCCGCGTCAACGTCATCTGCCCAGCCTTGATCGACAAAATGTTTGATCCCGATCATCTCCCCTTCTTCATCACATACCGCTCCGATTAGAATGCGGCCGTTTAGCTTTAGGCCGCTTTCTTTTAACGCTTTTGTCGCGATAAGGGCACAAACGAGGCCCGCTTTCATGTCGTTCGCCCCACGGCCGTAAATCTTGCCATCTTTGAGCGTTGCACTAAAGGGGGGATAGGTCCAATCCGCTGGATCACCGGCCGTTACCACGTCCGTATGCCCTTCGAACATCAGGGTCGGGCCAGGACCTTGTCCGTTTAGAAGCGCAATCACATTGGGACGACCCGGTTGCACCATTTCAAAATGGGTTTCTAGCCCTATTTCAAGACAGCGCTTTGCAACCCAACGTGCCGCTTCTTCTTCGCCAAGCCCTTCTTGCGGCCGCCAAACACTGTTAATCCTAGAGAGTTCTTGAATCCAACCAATCAATTCGTCATCGTCAATTAAGTTAAGCGCATTTTCTTCTTGAGGTGTCAACATATTCATTTAGAGTGGGGGAGAGAATCGGCCGTCAATGGCGGTCCAGCCCCCATCGACAAACATAATCGAACCGGTGACAAAACTGCTCGCATCTGAAGCCAGATAGACAACGGCTCCGGCGATTTCATGTGGTTGCGCCCAACGGCCCAGAGCACTTCGGTTGGCATAAGCGTTATACCAATCAGCATTGTTTTTAATTTGAGCCGTGAGAGGTGTTTCAACAACCCCGGGGCCGATGGCGTTGACCCGAACCCCTTTTGGGCCAAGTTCGGCCGCCAATGCGCGCACCATTTGCACTGCACCGGCTTTAGTAGCGGCATAAACTCCCTGTCCTGGCTCAACCACAACAGATCGAATACTTGAGAAGACGATGATGCTTCCGTTGCCTTGGTCTGCCATTTTTCTCCCGGCCCCTTGCATCAAAAGAAAAGTCCCTGTCAGATTGAGATTCAGCACTCGGCTAAACTCTTCTTCGCTGATGTCGAGCATCGGTTTACGCACGTTGATACTGGGGGTGCTAACGAGAATATCGAGGGTCCCAAGCGTGGCAAAAAGTTGATCAACCGCCTTCGCGTCACACATGTCAATTGCGACAGCGGTGGCATAGCCGCCATTGGCCTTAATTTGTTCGGCCGTCTCTTCAGCGGCCGCCAAGTTGATATCGGCACAGGTAACGGTTGCTCTAAATGAGGCGAGGCTATGGGCAGATGCTTGACCAATGCCACTGCCAGCCCCAACGACCAGAGCGGTTTTGCCGTCTAGTTGAAACATCGACTGATAGTTATACATATCTTTCTCCATTGATTTGATTTAGTTTGGTGCCTACGCAAAACGTGAGATGGATGGGTGATGGTCCATCCATCGAGTCCATCGTCCTACAAGGTAGAACCAGTCTTCCTAATGGCTTTCCTCTTTACAAGGGCGGATTATATTTTAATAAACTGATCTGACTAGCTTTAACAACCTGAACTTAAATCTGTAGCTTCCAGTGGGTATTGTTGAGAATCGAGTAAGGACAAGCAGATCGCAGCGTTCCCATGAATCGGCCGTCATCGTTTTAAAGGTCTAAAGGCAACTATTCAGCACCTGTTCGTAGTAATGGCTTTAGCCATTGTTTTTCCGACTAAAGCGACTAAAGCGACTAAAGCGACTAAAAACTCGATTTTTTTAGACTGCTGAACAACTATGTCTAAAGTATAAAAAAAAGCCATTCCGTGAGAGGAATGGCTTTTTTATAGATTTCGTAGGCTTTGAAGCCGATTTTTCAGAGAAGTGAGGTAATTATTCAGCACCTCGTAGGGGTCGACGCCGTCGGTGTGTCATTTCGCTCGAAAAACTCAAGGTCCATTCCGGCGGCGTCGCCCCCTACAGCGAAAAATCCCACCTGCTGAATAGTTACGAAGTGAGATGCTTCTACTGGACTCTGACTAAAAAGATGGGACAAGGTGCTTGTTGCAGTACTTTGGTGGCTACATTTCCAAAAAGCCAACGGCTTGGTCCAGAGCGGCCGTGTGTTGTTTTTACAATGACATCAATCTGTTCGTTGCTGGCTGTGTCGACAATGCCATCAGCTACTGATGATGCTTCCAACATTAATGTGTTGATCGTCACGTTGTCTCTGCTGTGCATTTCTACAAGCTCGCTTAAATAAGCTTGAGTCTTTATTTTCTCCTCTTTAATGTTGTCCTCAATTAAAGATATGGAATATATACTCATTTCACCACCCATAATGTGAGTCGGCATCGATTGTAAGACTACAAGGAATAATATTTCGGCTTTATACTGCTCTGCCAATGACAACGCATAGGGTAAAGCTTTTTCCGCTAAGGGTGACCTGTCTAAAGGGACAAGTATCTTTTTGAACATTGAGCGCCTCCTGTTTGTGTGAATATTGTAAACCAATTTGACTAATCTGGCAAGATGAAGTAATTGAAATTTCGAATGGTTTTGCCTCGCTCTGTGCCTTGTTTTTACTCCGCATCCCAATATCCGCTAGGCCAACTCATGTCTTTGACCGGAGCGATAATTTCTTGTACTTTGGCCAGCAGAGCTTTGTCGATGGGGCGATCGACTAAAGCTAGACTACTTTCTAGCTCGGCCGTGGTGCGTGTGCCTAATAAGGTAATATCAGCATGTGGATTTTGCAGAGCAAACTGAATCGCCAATTCGGGTAAAGATACCCCCTGTGCGGCGCAGAATTCGGCCGCACGGCGTCCAGCTGCCTTGACTGCGGCCGATGCCGGATGCCAATCCTGCTCTCCTTGATGGGTTAAAATCCCCATATGCGTTACGGAAGCATTGATCAGCCCCATCCTTTTTGATTTGACAGCCGGGACAAGCACCTCATTCATACGCTGGTTGAGCAGATTGCCGTGACAGTATGAAAGGGTTACATCAAAGTCATGAGCCGTGACCATGTCACGTAAAAGCTCAACCGGAAAGCCAGTGACGCCGATAAACCGGACTTTTCCTTGCTTTTTAAGATCATATAGTGCTCGAATCCCTTCCAGCACAACTTCTGGTCGGCCGAATTCAATATCGTGAAGCTGGTACACATCGAGCCAATCGGTTTGCAATCGCTTTAAACTCGCTTCACACATGCGGATAATATTGTCGTATGTGAAATCGAACCCGGTTTCAAGCTCTAATCCGAAACGCCCCCCTTTGGTTGCCAAAACCACTTTTTCCCGCTTTCCTTTAAGGGCTTCGCCTAAGCGATTTTCAGACAATGTTTCGCCGTAATAGGTCGAGGTATCGAAAAAGTTGACGCCAGCATCAATGGCATGGTGGACGGCCCGAGTTCCTTCTGCGGCCGATACTTCACCATAGCCATTGCCCAATGGTGCACATCCAAACCCGATTTTTGATACTCGTAACCCTGTTTTCCCTAATGTATTTACCTTCATCATAATATTGTTCCACAGAAATTTTACTCGGCTATCCGATTTTGACTTGTTTAAAAACTGGTAAACGGCCGCAAAACCCTTTTTACTCACTATCTTTATGTGGCTCCTCATAGCTAGATGAATCCATCAATTTATATAGGTGTTTCTGGTTCCGTTGGGGAAAATATCTCCTTTAATCTTGGTTGAATAAACCAGACCCCTAATAAAGAAACTGCAATTGAGAAACTTATATTGAGCGTATCGAGGGTCGATATTTGGTTTGGGTTTTCGGCTTTTTGAATTTGCCTTGCGGCAAAAACAACGCAAGCCATAAAGATGTTCAGTGCGACAAAAAATAGCGGCCGTAGAAAAGAAAAAGAGGGTTCCAAAAAGATTTCTGGGTTAGCGGCCAAAATTGAGGTGAACCCGAGAGTTAAAAAACTGGCGGCCGTAGCCCAACATGCGGCTGAAAAAACCGGATAAGCAAACCATAATCGATGCGGTGTAAACGGGGCCAATGCAACGCCTATCTCTCTGATCCAAAACAAACTGAGCCCCATGCTTAAAAGCGAAAAAGCCAGCGATGAACCTTCTCGGGGGTTTTTAACCAGGTTGTCTGCCAATTCAAAATAGAGTTGGAGCAACACGGGGGAGAAAAGAAACAGGAAAACTTTCCAACTTTTTGAGATTGCTAACCAAGACATAAAATTCCCGTAGTCACCAACGATGTGTTTGAGTTGAAAATTGATTCTTGCACAAGGTGAAAAATTATCAAACCATCTGATCTCATATTTACTTTTGGCGAGAGGTCGGCCAAGGCATTCTCTTCGGCCGATCCCAAGACTGAGCAATGATCAGCCAAAAACAACTTTTGAAGGCTTTTGACAAGGTGAAAAAATGGCTGGGCATTGAGATATTATGGGTTAATATTTGCAAATGTTTAAAACAACTTCTGAGGATAAACGATGCTGCGAAAAATCAAAAAAATAATATTGCAAGATCCAATCGTCTTAGCGGCACCTCTCAAAACCAATTTAGATAACCGGCCGATTACAGTTAATCTGCTCACGCCAAAAGAGAAGATGATGGATACGGTGCAAAAAATTGCCCTTGCCCTGTTAATTGTCCCTTTTTGCAGACGGCATTTGCGGCCGGAAATCGCTTTTCGGAAATGGTTGAGCACTATCGGTCAGTAGGCTAGACCGGTTTTTCTCCGGTTTTTCTATTGAGAAGAGTAGCATTCGCGAAAAGACACTCTTCTCAACCAAGAGAACCAAGAGAACGAGTTCTTAAATCGCTTACCGCAAAAACGCCTCGTGTAAACCTCCGTCCACACTCAAAATCTGTCCCGTTGTTTTTGACAACTTGGTACTGGCCAATAAATACGCCCCTTCGGCCTGATCCGCCAACGTAATTGGCGACTTTGTCAATGTTCGCTGTGCATAAAATGCGGCCAGCTTATCCCGCAGGGCATCGGTCTTTTCGCTTTCATCATGTGCAATGTCGTATTTCGTTAGCGATGCAATCACCCGATCACGCGGGAACATACTGCTCCCCTCAACCACAGTTGCCGGAGCCAGCCCATTGACCCGCACCAGCGGAGCCAGTGTAACGGCTAGCTCACGCACCAAATGATTAGCGGCTGCCTTGCTCGTGTCATACGCAATCGACCCTTTCTTAGCCACGGTGGCGTTGACACTTGTCGTCAATACCAACGACCCTGTCAGACCCTGCTCTTCCCAAATCGCACGCGCTTCATCCCCAACGATGTAGCCACCTTTCACATTGACATTAAAGGTCATATCCCACTGATCATCAGTCACTTTGCCCGCTTTGCTTGGGGGCACAAACACCCCGGCGGTCACAATGACATTGTCGATACCACCATAGGCCAAAATCACCTGATCAAACATCTTGCGCACACTGGCCCGATCAGTGATATCGGTGCTGATCCCAATCGCTGGGCCACAGCCTGAAATCCCTGTACCGGCGACTCCAATCCCCATCCCATATTTTGCCGTCAGCTCATCGGCCGTCGCTTGGGCCGCCGCACCATTCAAATCGACACACACCACATGCGCCCCTTCTTTCGCCACACGATGAGCCGTCGCTTTGCCAATACCACTTCCGGCCCCAACCACAACAACCACATTCCGTTCAAAATCTTTTTCAGGCGGCATACGTTGTAGTTTCGCCTCTTCAAGTGCCCAATATTCGATGTCAAACGCCTCCTGGCGAGGCAGTCCTTGATATTCGCTGATCGCTTCTGAAGCCCGCATCACTTGGATCGCTAGGGAATAAAATTCGGCCGTCACTCGACTCTCACTCTTATTCTTGCCCCATGCGATCAACCCCACACCCGGAATCAAAATCACCCGTGGATTGGGGTCGCGCATCGCTGGAGAGTCTGAATGCTTACACGCCTCATAGTACGCTTTGTAATCTTCCCGATATTGCGCAATGCCCGCCTCAAGCTGGCTCAGTAATCCTGCAAAATCACCCGTTTGCGGGTTCCAATCGACAAACAGAGGCTTGATTTTGGTGCGTAAAAAATGATCGGGGCAACTGGTACCAATCTCAGCCAAACGTATCGCATCATGACTGTTTACAAACTCAAGCACGCTATCGGTTACATGTACTGTGCCGATAAAGCGGCTCTTTTGCGACACCATGCCACGCAGTTTCGGCAACAGGTCGATCAATAATTTTGTCCGATCAGCTTCTGCCATCGACTCGACTTTCCGGCCGCCAAAGGTTGCGTCTCCCTTGTCACGTTCAGCGATATAAACGGCCGCTTTTTCGATTAAGTCTAAGCTCAATTCGTAGCATGCCTTATCGTCATTGTCCCAATTGATGATGCCATGCTGACCCATAATCAATCCTTTATATTGCGGATTGGCTTGTGCATGGTCACCCATCACAACCCCCAAATCAAAGCCAGGACGTTGCCAGCCGACATAACCAACTTCATCCCCATACACATCTTTGGTCAGCTGTTCCTGGTCTTTGCTGGCCGCAATCGCAATCGACGAAATCGGATGGGTGTGGTCCACGTGGCGGGCCGTAATCAAACCGTGCAGGGGTGTATCAATACTGCTTGCCCGCGGATTTAGATTAAAGACACAATGACGGTACATCGCCACCATTTCATCTTCGAGAGCCGTTTTTAAACCTTTGTTTTCGGCCGCGTCCCATTGCTCTTTTAGGGCCAAAAACTTACCCATATACAGCGATGCAAAGTTTTCACGCTTAGCCGTGCGCAAGTCGCCACCACTCCCTTTTACCCACATCACATCGACCTGTTCACCACTTAGTGGATCAGTCTCCACGATTTTGGCTGACGTATTACCACCGCCCGTATTCGTAATTCGCTGATCAGCGCCTAAAATGTTCGACCGATAGCGTAGTCGTTCAACCGGGTCTAGCTTGTCAGCGACAGCATCGTCCCAGAGATAATTTACATGTTCGTATTGTTTTTTATTCATAATTTCCTATCTTACAGAGCTGTAAAGCAGACATCTCTAAGTTCGTTTTTGATATTCTGCAAAGGCATCATTCCAGATGCCGTTATTTTGGGGTTCGTAGAGGTTTATTTCAAAAGACTCATTTGCAAGTTTGCGCCCCTCTTGCAGATCTTTGATCTCTCCCAATGCAATCAACTGGACCAGCGCATTCCCCACCACCGTCGCCTCAACCGGCCCGGTTTTTACAGGGATGCCGGTCGCATCGGCCGTCAATTGGTTCAGCAACCCATTCTGCGTCCCACCACCTACAATGTGAATCACATCAGCCCGCTTGCCAGAAAGTGCCAGCAATTTCTCCAGCACATCCCGATATTTCAACGCCAAACTTTCCAACACACAGCGAATCATCTGCCCCTTTGATTCAGGAATCGGTTGCCCCGTTTCTCGACACATCGTGCGAATCATTTCAGGATGATCCCCAGGCGGGAGCAAACGGGGGTCGTTCACCTCGATAATCGAACGTAACGGCTCAGCCTGTTCAGCCATCAACGTGAGTTCTGCATAACTTAGAATATCTCCCTCTTTTGCCCATTGATCGCGACATTGCTGAACAATCCACAGCCCCATCACATTTTTCAAAAAGCGATACGTGCCATAAACCCCACCTTCATTGGTGACATTCGCCTCAAGCGCGGCCGCATTGATGATCGGCCGATCTGTCTCCAGCCCAACCAAACTCCACGTGCCACTGCTGATATATGCAAAATGTTCCGTTTCCGTCGGCACACCCGCCACCGCACTGCCCGTATCATGACAGGCCGGAGCAATCACAGGAATACCTTCGTACTCACCCAAGCGGGTGCCCGGTTGAATAATCTCTGGCAAGATGTGAGTTGGCACCCCCAGCTGATCAAGCAATTCTGTCGCCCATGTACCCGTAATCGGGTTGAACATTTGTGTCGTCGTCGCATTGCTAAACTCACAAACTTTTGCGCCAGTTAGCCAATAATTGAGTAAGTCAGGAGCCGTCAAAAACGTGTCTGCAATCTGTAAATGGGGGGAGTCACTTTCAACCAAACTCATCATCTGGTAAAGGGTGTTGATCGGTATAAACTGGATGCCCGTTTGAGCAAACACCTCTTCCCGTGTCACTTTCGCAAATATCTTCTCCTGTATCCCATCGGTGCGTGAATCACGATAGTTAACCGGGTTCCCGATTAGGTTTCCCTGCACATCGAGCAGTCCAAAATCAACCCCCCAAGTATCAACACCGATGCTGGCCGGTTTAAGTGCTTTGCCTTTTTCGATCCCGGCCGTAATTTCACGCCACAAATGCAAAAAATCCCACTGGATGGTGTTGTTCACCGTTGTAATCGGATTACTAAAACGATGCAATTCTTCAAGCGAAAGCCGGTTTCCATCAAAATGAACCGCCATCACCCGGCCGGACTCTGCACCCAGATCAACGGCTAAAACAGTTTTTTTACTCAAGCGAAAACATCCTTATTAAAAGTTACCCGTGTTACTTCCTACCCGTGTCTGATAAAAATTGCAGATTGCGAAGAATTCACTTTAAGAAGTAAACGCTTAGTTTAAACTCTTAAACTCAATTCGTTTTTTTCATAGTGCTTAATTTCATCAACAAAGCCCATCCCAACCGGCACACCTTGCTGAACACAAGCCATATCCCAAACGGCCGCAAACGGCATCATCTTCAACTCTTCAATCAACGCCAACCGACTCGTAAAATCACCCGCTTGTTCAAGCTCTTGCAATTTGCCACTTGGTTCCACCAAAGCCATCAACAACGCCTTTAACGCATTGCGTGTCCCAATCACCCACGCCGCTACCCGATTAATGCTCGCATCAAAAAAGTCGAGGCCAATGTGGGTCCGATCCAAATAATCACCCCGCACCAGTTCTTGCATGATCGCCTGAAGCTCATCCGTAAACGTCACCACATGATCGCTGTCCCAACGCACCCCACGGCTGACATGCAGCAACAGACGAGGGACATACGGCATAACGGCCGAAATTTTGTCAGAGATCACCTCAGTCGGGTGAAAATGCCCAGCATCCAAACACAAAACCTTTTGCCGAGACGTCGCATACCCCATATAAAACTCATGCGAGCCAACAACATAGCTCTCAGACCCTAACCCAAACAGTTTGCACTCAACCGCATCAATGTTGCTGTCAGGGTAGGTAATCTTCGCTTCAAAAGCCTGATCTAAACTTTCGATTAGTAGCTGCCGATGACGTTGCCGATCGGCTGGAACATCCTTATACCCATCAGGAATCCAAACATTATTCACACACGGGTTGCCCAATTGCTTACCAATGTAGCCACTAATTTCTCGACAGTTAATCGCATGCTCAATCCAAAACGCACGCACATCATTATCCAAGCTTGCCAACGTAAAACCGCTATCCGCCATCGGATGAGAAAAAAAAGTTGGATTAAAGTCGATGCCGTGATTATTCGTTTTTGCCCATTCGATCCAGCGATCAAAATGGTGCGGCCGCCAATCGTTCCGATCAAGCGGCTGTTCACTATCACCATAAATCACATGCAAATTCAGCCGGTGATTCCCTGGAATCAAACTGTATGCCATATCTAAATCGGCCCGCAATTCATCTGCATTTCTCGCTTTTCCAGGATAATTTCCCGTCGCCATGATCCCGCCGCTTAAGCCACGACTAGGATCTTCGAAGCCAACTACATCATCCCCTTGCCAGCAGTGTAAACTGATTGGAACTTGCGCCAATTGTTTAATCGCTTCATCTGTGTCAACGCCCAACTCAGCGTACCGCTCTTTTGCGATCTCATAACTTTGTTCAATACGATTCATAATTTCTTTTTGGCGGGCAGTTGAACATCGGCAAATATCGCTTTTCGGCGGTTGCCCCTCGCCCCCTGCCCCTCGCTCAATCTAAATGAAAAACCTCAGTCAGTTCTAGCATCATCTGATCAGCATGTGACCCTTCAGGTGCTTCAAAAAACGGCGACATAAACTCTTGCCACTTAGCGTTTATTTCTTCTTTTGCCATGCCGTCCAGCACAGTTTGAAAGTCGTAAGGAGTTTCAAAATAGCCAAATAGCAGGCCATCATCGCGCATAAAAATAGAGTAGTTATGCCAGCCGGTTTTGCTTAAAGCGGTCAACATTTCAGGCCAAACTGCCGCATGATGGGTTTTGTATTCTTCGATTTTTTCTTCTTTGACTTTGAGTTGGAATGCGAATCTATTCATAGTGTTATAGTGCATTTAGGGCTTGCATAAGGTGATAACGGGGATGGGCTGAGAAAGCATGACACTGTGACCCATCAGGAAAATCGACGTTCCAATTTTCCCATGTGGTGGGATAACCTGCTTCGGCCCAACGTCCCCAACGAGCTTTGATAATATCGACTATTGCTTGATATCGGCCGAATTTTGCCAACGCCTCAAAAACATAATGGTGCATAAACGGACTCGCTAGCACCATTTCACCTTGGACATAATCATCCGATAGATCAAGGGATCGAGCAATGATTCTGTCAAGCTGGGTTTCTTGCTCATGAGGTTCAACCGCCCCGGTTAGCAGAGCCATCGCGGCCGCCAATTGTGAGTGAGTTGTGCGATCCAAATCGTCATACCAGACCCCATCTTTAAAAAACGCCTCGCGACAGCGACTGCGCAATAACTTCGCACTATTGCCCCAAACATTGGGCAAACTTGATTTCGTTTGCAGCGTCAACTGTGTTCCTTTTTGTAATGCCAGCACAACGTGCAAGTTGTAAACACAGTGAGGGTCGTTTTGCGATGTTGGCGACCAATCGATATAGTGCCGCCGGCCGGTCGGCGTTGTTTGAAACCCATCTGCATTCAAATTTCTAGGATTCTCAAAATAGCGCATGAGCCCTAAAAAGCAATCCCATACTCTGTTTTTATGATCATTCTCATCACGCACAAACGCAGTGTCACCCGTGTAATCATGATAAAAAGCCAAAAGTTCAACCCACATGCAAGCGTAGCGAGGAATCGTGTATGAATGTACCTCACCCGGGGCGATACTTGGGACCATCATCTCCCCATCCTGCCCTTGAGCCGTGTCGAGCAACAGCTTTTGCATCGGCCGGAAATCATCACACATCGCCGCCAATGTCATGCCTTGAATAAGGCCATCCCCCAGCCATTGCGACGATTCTCGCCAGACACAATCGACAAAGCTATCCTGCAAACAAGCCCGCACCGTGTTTTCACACAACGTCACAATCTGTTTTAAAAGGTCATCCTCTGTCTCAAGCGGCTTTGTCACCGTTAAAGGATATTCCGCTATTCGCACATGCGGCCGGAAAGCGAAATTTTTACTAACATCACCCGACACCTGGAACAACACAAACCGGCCGCCCCGCATGTTAAACGGCTCAATGACCTGGCTCCCTTTGCGCGGTGCAAAACTGTCCGTCATTTGTACCCGACAATAGGTTGAGGCATCAGAAAGCACCAGCTCTCCATCCTTCATTTTGTCCGCATAGCTAATCGAAATAAGCTCATGGCCAGTTGCACCACGAATCTGCATCCCACCTTGGAACGTGTATGCTCGCCCCAGGTCAAACAGCCAGCAGGCGGTTTCGCCAAAATCAAATTTCGGCCGAATCCATCCTTTGTTATCAATCGGGAACTGCGTGCGATTTCCTTCTTCCCAAGCCATCGTTAAGGCCCAATGGGGATCATCATCCAGCATATAATCGGGGGCCAGGCGACTTTCTATTAAGCGCATCCGAGTAGATTCTCGCTCAACCAACATCGGCGTTACCCGCTCATTTAGCCCGCTCCAAATCGGTTTATCGGCCGATGCGACCACACGGGCCGATTCCCATCCTTCGGCCGCATAATCACTCAATTGCCAAGCGTCATCCAACTCCAAATTACGTTGCTCAATCCCACTGCCATAAATCGACACACGCTCAACCTGCGACGCAAACGATCGATTTCGCCGAACCCGCCAAGTGGAACCCGACACAATTGAAATAGGCTCATTTACCCTCAACGAGGCCAGCATACCGGCTGCGCCCCGATGAACGTACGAAAAATGAGAATAGCCCGGCTGATACACCTGTACGGCCAAAACATTTTCCCCATCTTGCCAAAACTCAGCTAGATCAAGCCGATCAAACGACTGAGCATGCGGATAACTACGTGCCGGACCACGGCCGACAAACTCCCCGTTAACCCACAGTTTATAGCGAGAATCGGCCGACAAGCACAGCTCAACCGCATCCCCCTTCCTCCCCACAACCTTCGGCGACCGAAAATCAAGATACACCTCATGTAGGTCAAAAGGATGTGCTGAACCAATCCAAACTGCCTCAGTTTCATACGGAAAATCAACCATCAAAAAACCTTAGTGCCCTCTGCGCCTCTGTGCTTAAAAATTTCAAAGTCATCTACTCACTTTTCAGGGTCCCATATTTCAACGCCAACTCATTCACCAGTGTATACGCCCTAATCAACCGCGCAGGCGGAATATCCTTCTGTACAAAATGACCCGTATTAAAGATAAACCCACCACCAGGCGCATAAATCTCAAACCGCTTCGTAATATATTCAGCCAACTCATCCCCATCATACGCAAACAACCCATCAATCACATCGAGCGAGCCATAACAGACAAACTTATCCCCATGCGCATCCTTAATCGCTTGCGGGTCCATGCCTGCGCTTTCTTGCAGTGGGTGCCAACTGTGATATCCGATTTCTACCAAATCATCCAAAATTTGCACAATATAACCATCGCTATGCAAATTCACATATAGCCCAATCGACTTGGCATATTGCGTCACCCGCATCGCATACGGTTTCACCAGCTTGCGCCACATGCGGGGTGAAAAGAGCATGGTGCCATTACTGCCCCAATCGTCGCTCAGCGTCACAATGTCAACCCCGGCCGCTTTCAAGCTATCCATCAGGCCACACAGCCAATCAGCATAGCGATCAAACCACGCCGCCATTTTCTTCGGTTCACCGGCCAAATTCATCCAGCAATTTTCAATGCCAATCAACTGGCTTGTCCCTTCGATGATGCCCCAAGTATGGGCGATAATCGCCCGTTTATCTTTATGCTCGGTAACGGCCGTACGCACATTTTGCCCCGCAAAGTCATAGTTCCAATCGGTATGAGACAGCCATTTTTCGTGTTTAGGATCACCAAGATCAACATCTTTCAATTCCGAAACATCAAACTTCCGGCCGAACTGATTCGGATACGGCACAAACCCCACATAAATGTCGATATTGAACTCATCCAGAAATTTGCCACGCGAGCCATAATCAGCCTCTAAACGTTCAACAAACTGCTTCTGATACAGCCAGCAGTCAATCGGAGTCCGATCAACAGGCTTTCTATCTAAAGTGGCAAAAACACGCTCTCTGCTGTTCATAAATTAGCCCTTAGCTTTTAGCTGTTAGCGATAAGCCAGCAACTAGAAAGCCTCTATTTTCTCGTCTCTAATCTTTTTTCTCTATTGGTTTTAACTGCAATAATCCCGTCCAAGTTTCCAACGGAATCCCAGCCACATACTCACTGTGAAACGATTCCCAATAAACTTGATCCCACAACGGCACAATCGGCCGAATCTCTTCCGGTAAACCCTGAATGATTTCAGCATACGCATGTTCCATCAGCCGATAGCCCGACGTGGGAGAGACCCCAAACTTCGGGTGGGGCTGGATAATCCCATCCGCCACCAGCGCCTCATCAAGAATGTCACTTAAATTATCAAGTAACTCTAGCTTGCGTTCCCAACCGGTTTTCAATGAGATCGCCTCATCAATAATCGGCCGGATTTTCGCCGCCATCCGGGGCAATTTGTCCAGATAAGCCATCGTCCACTTGTCATACGGGCAATAGACTTTATCGAGCAAAAACGCCAACTGCACACCCCAGCGTAACGCCCGACTAAACGTGATGTTGGCATAATACCCATTGTCACGTAGCAGTGCGCGGCGCAGGGCATACGTCCCCATCCCTGAATAATAGCGACACCAATGAGCAATACGACGCAAGCGCACCGGTTCCGGATAGTAATTCTGTAGTTGCGCTCTAATTTTGGAAAACTCGCCCAATTCATCCGACCAAACCTCACCATTCACCACATGAATGATGTCCTCTTCCGGCATATTCAGCCATTCCACATAACCGTTCGGCACATGGTCGATCCCAATCGTACGCTTCAAAAAAGATGGCAACGAGTCAGGCGACAATCCGGCTCCAGCCAGATGCCCTTCTTGCAATGAATGCCCTTGAAACGAGCTGGGTAGATGAGCCGCCAACGTCGCCAACATCGCCTCACGTTTTTGCTCAAAAACATCGGCCGGCATCAGCGCATCAATCCGCACACCCCAATGGTGATCGCGCGAATACTCATCGTCCAGCCCCAACGCCTCAGAGCCATAGCCAAA
>JBLIMP010000036.1:0-21342 GCA_047638855.1 Cellvibrionaceae bacterium
TATTCAAATGGTGACGGTGGACAATTTCTTTCCGCAGTTTAATACGGTCCGCAGCCAACAATACCCACTAACAATTCCGATCTACATGGCAACTGCGGAAGAGCCACAAGGGGAGATGCGTAAGCTGGCAGCCTGGTTACAATCGGCCGATGGGCAACAAAGTTTGTCTAACCGATTTGTACAGATTGGGAATTAATGCTGGGGTAAACTTGCCTTGATATGTAGAGATTTCAAAACGATCCACGCAAGGGAATCAAACATTACAAAACCGCTAAAAGATTAAGCCGTAATAGAATCACCGTTACACTCCGTCTGAGAAAATAACCAAAGCAACGATCATTTCAACATGATTAATTATTGAACAAGCCACTTAATTAAAATCTTTTTGATTCTTAATTAATCTTGTCAGGAGAACATATGACCCTCAACAAACAACAGTTAGAAGATTGTGAAACCAATACGATCGATTTTTCAGGATTAAAAGCACTATTCCTTAACTGCACGCTAAAACGATCTCCAAGTATGTCGCACACCCAAGGGCTTATTGACATGTCTAAAGCGATTATGGAGAAAAACGGGGTGCAGGTTGAAGACTTGCGGCCGGTTGATTACAACATCGCCTATGGTGTAAACCCTGATATGAAAGAACACGGTTGGGACAAAGATGAATGGCCTGAAATTTACCAAAAGGTCCGTGAGGCTGATATTCTCGTCATCACTTCCCCCATCTGGCTGGGAGAAAAATCTTCAATATGTACCAAGGTGATTGAGCGTTTGTATTCAACATCAGGTGATTTAAATGCGGCCGGCCAATATGCTTATTACGGTGGTGTCGGTGGCTGTTTGATAACTGGCAATGAAGACGGGGCGAAACATTGCTCAATGAACATTCTTTATTCATTACAACATTTAGGCTATTCAATCCCCCCTCAAGCGGATGCAGGTTGGTTGGGTGAAGCAGGTCCAGGACCTAGCTACCTCGATGAAGGATCAGGTGGTTTGCAGAATGATTTCACCAATCGGAATACAACCTTTATGACTTGGAACTTAATGCACTTAGCTAAGGTTTTTAAAGACGTTGGTGGTTTCCCAGTACATGGAAATCAACGATCAAAATGGGATGCAGGCTGTCGGTTTGATCACGAAAACCCTGAATATCGCTAGAAGCTAAAGTAAGGCAATGGTGAGCCATTGCCTTACTCCTGTCTATTTGTCTATTCTTTTTGATGCGCTTTCGCCATATCCGCCATGCTATTAAAGCGGAAATCATAGCTTGGCATTTCGCCCGGGTTCATCGTGGCCCCAAACCCTTCTTTATCATGTCTACGATAAATCCAACAATTGGCTAAACCATGCCGATTGGCTGGTTGGTGGTCGTGAAACATGCTTTCGGCCGTGTGTAGGATGTCCGCTTTTTCCAAGCCTAATATGCTTAGACTACGAAGCATATAGTCAAAATTAGCGTCGGCCGGTTTATAGCCGCCTATATCCTGAGCTGTGTAAATCGCATCAAATTTTACTTTTAGTTTCGCATTGCTAGCCGCAAAACTCTTGTTATCTACGTTTGAAAGAATGACCAATTTGTAATGCTCTTTTAAATAGTTTAAAGCATCTACAGAATCGAGAAATACAGGCCAATTTTGAACAGATCGGCCGTAATTCAAACAATCGTCCCACGAAGCTGATAGCCTCCACTCTTCTGCCAAACGTTTATACACGACTGCCAAAATATCATAGTAGACCATCGCTGGGGTTTGCGCTTGCTGAGCTGATTCATTCCGGCCGTGTGCGGCCAGAATCGCATCAGGGCTTAGTTCTACACTCAATTGATCTGTCAGTGGTCTTAATCCAGCCAGCATCCCACTTTCCCAATCGATCAGCGTCCCGTAACAATCAAACGTAAGCGCCTTGAAATCTTTTAAATTCATCTTTTTATCCTAAACACACTATGAAAATAACACTATTGAGCAAACTGCATCCCATGCAGTCGCTTATAAAGTCCATCAGGATTAGCCAACAGCTCTTGGTGTGTCCCTTGCTCAACAATCTGCCCCGCATCTAAAACCAATATCCAATGGGCATTTTGGATCGTAGACAACCGATGGGCGATGACAAATGATGTCCGGCCGGCCATTAGATTATCAAGCGCTTCTTGCACCAAATGCTCGCTTTCGCTATCCAATGATGAGGTCGCTTCGTCCAAGATTAGAATACGCGGATCTTTTAAAATCGCTCGTGCAATTGCCACTCGCTGCCGCTGACCACCGGAGAGCTTGATTCCCCGTTCACCTACAAGTGTTTCATAACCGTGGGGTAAATCCTGCATGATAAAGTCATGCGCATTGGCAGCCTGCGCGGCCGCCATTATCTCGGCGTCGGTCGCTTCTAAGCGACCGTAGCGTATATTGTTTTGCACCGTGTCAGAAAACAAGAGTGTTTCTTGTGGCACGATACCGATCTGCTGGCGCAAACTTTCAACTGTCACATCCCGAATATCAATCCCGTCGATTAATAAAGCTCCTTGCTTCACGTCATAGAAACGTGGAATTAGATTAACTAGGGTTGATTTACCGGCACCGCTGGGGCCAACAAGTGCGATAACTGTGCCAGCTTCGGCCGCAAACGACACATCTTTCAAAATGGCGACCGTACTGTCAGCATTTTCATTAGCGTAATCAAAATCAACATGGTTGAACGATACTGATCCGACCACTTCAGGCAGTGGCTGTGCTCCAGGCTTGCTGGTGATTTCGGCCGGGGTATCGAGCAAGCCAAATATGCGGTCGGCCGCCCCCAAGGCCGATTGAAATTGGGCGATGGCATTCGCCAAAGCCCCAATCGGGGCGGCAATCATGATGGTGTAAACCAGATACGACACCAATTCGCCTACTGATAAATTGCCGCTAAGCACTTCATTGGTTCCAAACCACAGTGTGATCGTAATAGACATAAATGCTAAGAATCCGATTGTTGGGGAAAGGATTGATTTGAGCCAAGCGGCCCGCATCCCAGCATTTAGCGTATCGTCGATACGGTCAGAAAAGCGGCCGACCTCATAAGGTTCCCGTGCAAACGATTTAACGATTCGCACCCCAGAAACCGTTTCTTCGAGCACATTGGCCGCTTCAGCCAAATAGTCTTGTACTTTCGATTGGGCATTTCGAATTTGACGGCCAAGCGTAAAAATCACCAGCGATATAATGGGAACGCCGGTTAAGATAATAAGGGTCAAGCGCCAGTTGAGGTAAAAAAGTAAGGTTGCAGCACCAATCAAAACAACAATCTGGCGCAAAATGGTCGAAAGAGTATTCGTTATGGTTGTGTGCAGCAGGGTCACGTCATTTGTGACTCGGGAAATGATGGCCCCGGTTCTGTTGTCTGCAAAAAAGCGTAGTGACATCTTTTGCAGATGGCTGTAAACCGCTACACGAATCGCCGCGATCGTACTTTCACCCACATAGGCAATGATAATTTGATGGATAAAGCTGAACAGTGCCTGAAGCGCAAAAACGGCCGTCATCCCCAACCCGAGCTGCATCAATTGAATGTCATCCCCTTCAATCAATACTCCATCAACCAGACGCTGCACCACAATCGGTAGCACAAGTCCCATCAAGGAGCTAAGCACCAGGCCAATGGCCCAAATCACTAGCCAGCCGCGATGCGCCTGAATGTAAAACCATATCCGGCCGAAAGTAGCTATATATTCTCGATTGAGCTTCCCTTTCTCTGCGTCATCTTCCTGTTGTGTCCGCCGTCTTGCAAATGCCATATGTTGTGCGTTTTACCTGATTTGTATCTAACGAAAGTATCATGCAAATCCCATACCCCTCAAATTTAACCGTTTATCCTAATTCGGCTCCTGATCCACCCTCTTTTTCTTACACTTTTAACAGATTGACTGTACCGCAAATCAAGTTTGTTTCTTTGCGGTACAGTCAATCTGACACCAAAACAATCGGTCAATTTATCAAAAATCTTGCATATCATTCGTTGCGATCTGAAAAGAAGTGGCGAGCAACATCAACCTTTTTCGTGCTTTTAGATGGAACGGGAAATGGTCAACTAATAACCAATAGCTTTGAGCAGTCCAGCTCCTCTCTCACAATCTGTTCCTTTTTTGATTTAGGCAATTGTTTGATCGCATACTCCAATTTTGAAGCTTGGCTTCGATCCCCCACCCTCTGCTGAAATACAAGTGTAAGCGGCCGACGGGTTTTTAAATATTTAGCCCCATTCCCTTTTTTATGTTGATTAAGACGCCGATCAACGTCAGTTGTAATCCCAGTATACAGACTGTTGTCTGCGCATCGGACCATATAAATGTACCAAGTTGTCATATTTTAGAGATGTCGGATTGTTTTGCTGAAAAATTCATACCCTTTCAATCATTGTACCTATTCAGCGCCTGTTCGTAGTAATGGCTTCAGCCGTTGTTTTTCCAGTTAAATCAACTAATCCAACAGCAAACCACAAATCGAAACAAGCGATTGATCCTCAGCATCGGCCGGGCAATGCTCATAAGCAATCCGTGTTCCTGATGTTTCTCCTAGAAATTGCAACATGAGATAGAGCGGGCTAAACCCACAAACTTTGTTTCGATTTTGCAAGTTAGCAATCTCAGCATAAAAACGCTCTTCATCTCCAAATTTAACCGCTTCAATTAAGCCCTCATCGACCCGAGTCAATTCATCACGATGAGCCTGATCCATCACATAATCATCTCCAAACGCAGGCCCTACATGCGATAAATCAACTGAAGCGACACACAAAACCCTCTTTCCCGCCGTGGCAGCTTTAAGTGCTTCTATAAAGCCCACCATATTTTTATCTTTAGCTGGATGTCCATCCCCATTAACAAAATGCTGAAATGATCCGATTAGGAGTGGGATCATAGGCGGGGGGTTGCCCGGCCGCACTTGATTGGCGATGTGATGCAGCCATACGGCCGATAGTTCAACAGAATGCTCTCGACGATGATTAAGCTCTAAACGATACGCATCTTGCTGGCCGATTGATTCTGCTAGTTTGTGCACCAAGTTGAGATCAGTAGGCAATATTCCGTATGGTGTTTCATATGGCTTGTCTGTGAGCGTCAAGCTACCCAAGCCACCTTTGTGGTCAGTTGCGAACATCAGCACCAAATCAGCTTCGGCTACCGCATTCTTTGAACGTGTCCACGTTTTGGCATAAACCTCGCCTCCCCGCTGATAGTCGATGTGGGGCGAAACAATGCCACGCCCTTGCCAATCGCTCCATCGGCCGAGGTCGGCCGGATCATCGCCAAAACTATAAGACTCAAACTGCTCGCATAATTCAGTTATATCTTTGCTGTAGTTCAGTCCCACTAATGTCATCGGCCGGCAATCCGCTTTTCGGAAATCAGCAACAACGTCATTATATTTTTGACGAAATCGTTCATTTTCAAGCATGTAAGCTTCGTCAAGCGCTTCAAGCGCGCTTTCAAGTATGCCCTGCGAGAGCTCGCCACCAAAGTCACGTGCCAAAGCCGCATAAATAGCTGGAATATCATGTTGCCCATCACAATAAATCGTCATTTGAGCCAGAACCACAGGCAGAACCAGTTGAGCCGGTGTGATTTCGCGTGGGTCGCGTACCAACCAAACCTGCTCCCCTTGATGGGTCATAGGTTGAAAATCAAGCAAACGAATTTTAGGGCAGATTGTAGACAAATTGTTCACCGGTCAGTTCTAGACCGAAGCAATAACCAAAAGCTTTTTAGCAATTTCAGAAACACCTTCTGAGATGGCCGTTTCTGTTTGATTCATAGCGATGGGTATTCCCTGAACCACCGCTTTCGACTGAGCACTGTCAAATTGAATATAGAAATCAATTGTTGCATTTAACCCTCGTTCAACAGTTGAACGTGCTAATTGGGAGTGCGGTTTAGATTGATTCAATACAAGAAATCGTTTGTTCAACTCTGGCCCTTCTGGCTGTATCAATCGCTCAACCCGCACCGCAGTTTGAACTGAAATTACCTCTGGCGTAAAAACGTGTAAAGCGATACCAGCTTTGCGTAAAATAACTTTTACAACCGGTGATAGTGACGAAGGCAAATCAAAAACGACATAAGCATAGTCAGCCGTAATCTGTGAAAAAATCCTTTCAGCAGTCTCTATAGACAAAATCTCAGGTTCAACCGGCATCAGTGGGGCTGCCAGCAAGTGCAGACCACTACTATGTTCAATAATTTGATCCGAGATATTATTAGAAGATATCTCATCGTTATCCACTAAATTCGCCCAACCCTGACGTGTCTGAAGCCGCAGATGCATAGCAGCTTGTCCGCCAGACGTTGTAAAATCAACCAAACAAACTTTACCTTTAGAGTTTTGCTGTAACCAAGACGCTAAATTGACTGCAATTGTGGTTCGGCCGATACCACCTGCAAAACCATAAATGGCAATGGTTTTGCAACTCGATTTAATCTCAGGTTCAATAGTTGACCCATCTTCAATCGCAGTCACAGATTCCTCAATGGCTTCTTGTTTTGCTTCAACAGCCTTCGCTAGTAAATTATCCACGTTATCTAGTAGCTCTGCAGAAGTGACTGGCTTATTAAGATAACTGTCAGCCCCAAGCTCTAAAGCCTCATCCCGTTCTTCAATTGGGCCACGTGCGGTTAAAATCAAAATGGGTAGATTGCGTGTGCTTTGGCTCTTTCTTAAGGCTCGACATAGCTCTAACCCATTCATGCTTGGCATCATAACGTCTAAAATCGCCAAGTCAGGGACATTTTCACGTATCATGTCTAATGCCTCAACTGAATTGCTGGCCAATGTCGCTGTGTGCCCCCCACGCTCCAGCATAAGTCCTACCATCCGGAGAAGTTGTTCGTCATCGTCTACGACAAAAATGTGTGCCACTGTTTATCCTCTAGTTATCCGTAAATATCAGAATATAGTTTAGGGTGATTCGCTTGAGCTCATCACATTGATTGGTTTGGAGAACCCCTTTATAAATCATCACACACGCAAGTGTATCTCGATGGCAAGATTTGAAGGTTACATCCAAAGTTTCATAAAGATGCCAGCGATCTGACATCGCTACCCAGCAGGCTCTGGAATACCTGCATGTTCGAAGTGAGGGACAAATTGCCAATCTTTTGGCGGCCAATAGACAACCCATGCCTGACCAATGATGTCATCTTCAGGTAAAAAAGACCAACTTCGAGAGTCACTTGAGTTTCTGCGATTATCTCCCATTACAAAGTAATGGTCTTCGGTTACCAGCCAAGTTTGGTTATTTGGTGAAGTGTCTTTTATATAGGGTTCTTCAATTAAGATATCGTTCACTCTAACTTCCCCATTGCTAATCGCAATGGTATCACCAGGCAGACCGATAATGCGCTTAATAAAATCTCGACTACGGTCATTCGGAAAATGCAGAACAATAATATCCCCCCTTTCAGGTTCATCTAAGAAATAAGACAGTCGATTAACAATCAGATATTCCCCTTCTTGAAGGGTTGGCTGCATGCTTGCCCCTTCAATTCTGAAATTTTGCGAGGCGGTTTTTACAAACCAAATAACGAAAAAAGTAAAAAGTAAGGTTTCTAGAATTTCCTTTATTAATGTGGCGGAGGACGCTGTTTGCCCACCGGCTTGCACAGGCATAGAATGCGGGTGATCGTGGTAAGTTGGTACGTACTCAGAGGCAGGTGCAGAAGATGATATTGTAGAAGTGTCTTCCGTTGTTGTGGATAAGTCGTACGGTTGTTTAAAAGAATCCATAAGTTAATCGGCTTGTTAGCCTAAATTGAAAAGGAAAGGTTGCAAATTAGCTATTTACTCTATTTGCAGAAACATATCTACAGGAATTAAATTCAAGCTAACATCTTAATTTCTTGTTTTACAGAGTACCTTTGAAGGATATATAATGATCCATTCGAGTTAATAAGTTGAAAGCGATACTAACTGGCTAATCAATCAACTTGCAATCCGTTTACTTTAAATTAGGCTAACCAGCTTTGTCTATTAACCTAGGTACTTATCAGGTCAACATTATAATGTGCAGGCCAGTTCCCTACAAGACTGACGTGAGTAATGGTGAAAATAGTCACTAACGCCTAATACTTTCACTTTATGTTTATTTTTTGTCTATGAAACACAAAACCCGCCCATTCATTTTCTTGTTTTTGCTAATCATTCCGATATTTGCATGCCAACTCACAGACGAATTGTTTTTAGAAGCTGAAGTTGCAAAGCCACCCCTATCTGAGGCGACTGCCCCCCAAAAGACCAATGACGGGTCAAAAGACAGAAGCATTCTGATGTATAAAAGTCTTGCAGGATACCAATTTGAGCATCCAAGTGAATGGTCGGTTTCTGACTATTTTGGTCAAACGGTTATTACCAATGATTCAGTCGTTTTGAACAGCGGGGGGTTGTTAAACAATCAAATCCTTTTGCTCATCGCTTCCGGCTCTGTAGAAGTTAGTGGACCATCGGCCGAAGAACTTATGGTTGCTGCTCAACAAGATATTTTAAGCGAGTATCTAGCATACGGAAATCTCGCTTTAATATCGGCCGTTGAACCCTTGACCCAAAACGGTTCAAGTGGGGTACAAGCAACTTATCAGCTTTTAAATACAGACGATGAAAATCTCTTCATCCGTACCACGTCGCTTATCAATCAAGACCTTTATGTGGTGTCTATCGCAATAATGTTAGAGGCAGATAAAGCCTCATTCGATGACCCTTTAAGCCGAATTTTGCAATCCATTGAATTAACGGCCGATCGGTATTTAATCAACGCAGCCGACTATCAACTCACACAGACCGATCTAAAAACCTTAAATCAAGACTTGAGTGAGTCTGCCGAACTACCAGACTCTGCACAAATGATCAATTTGGATGAAACGGTTGATAGTCAGGTGGGGTTGGGTGGCGCCACCGTTTTTCAATTCACGGTCGCCTCCGACCTGACTTTAGGGTTAACCGCAACCCCCTTAAACACCAGTTTTGACCTAACTGTAGATATTATCGATGGCTCTGGAAACTCAATTTTGTCTGATGGGTTGATTGACAATGGCTTACGCGGGGAAACTGAATCTATCGCGAGTGTGGCCATACCAGCGGCTGGCGATTATCAGATTGTGATACGAGGGTTTGGCTTATCTAGCGGTGAGTTTAGTCTTACTTTAGCACAAAACTAAAACCTATTTCGTTTATTGATTTTCATATCGCAAACGGCGCAAAAAGTCGACTGTTTTTAGGCGTCGTTCTAAATAATACGTAATGTAGTAATGGAGAATATCCTCCAGTTCTTGATGTAGTTCTCGTCGTAGCTGAAGCTGGCGAACTTGCTCCCAAGGGCGAGTTTGCAAAAAGCGCAACAACTTAACGGCCGAAGCCGAAATCGGCCGGGCGCGCCGTTCCACCGCCAATTGCTCCGGCTTCAAAATCCCACCCATCTCCGCGCTAAAATATTGATCCTCTTCCTCAATCGGTTCCCGACACGCTACACACTTAAAAAGCTGTGGCTGAAACCCCGTTAGACTCAGCAAGCGCAATTCAAAATACCGGGCGGCTAATAGATGATTATTCTCATTAGCAAACCAACCTAAGCCATCAGCCAACAAATAATAGAGGTTCACGTTTTTGTCTTCTTCTTCCGTGAAACGGTCCAATAGCTCAACAATGTGGGCGGCATAAGTTGTACGCACGAGGTCGTCACGCAAGGCCGGATACATATCAAGCGACTCAGCCTGAGTCACAATATCAAATGTTTTACCCGCCGCAATTAAGAAGTTCGATCGGCCGAAAAGCTCTACATGCCCAGTTTGGCGGCTAGACGGTTTACGAGATCCTTTCGAAACCGCTTTGATTTTGCCATAGTCACGCGTAAACATCGTCAAAAGACGATCCGCTTCCCCCATGTCGACACGACGTAAGACAATTCCATCTGTCCGGCGGGTTTTAAAGCGATCAAAAGACATAATTTAAGAAATCAGAGTTAGAAACAGCTACACTTAATCTTTACTCTTTAAGCGGGTACCAAAGTTCACGCGCTTCGCCCACCAAATAGAGCGAGCCGGTAATCAGAATCAAGTCATCTGGCCCAGTTATGCGCATGGCTTCATCAACGGCCGAGCGAATATCGAGTGCTGTCGATGTAGGTATGCTAGACATCTCTGCAATTGTGTCACGAATAACGCCAGGGTCAACTGCTGGTTTCCCGGGCACATTGGGCGCAGTTGCTATTATTCGGTCAACCACTGGGACCAAAACTTGCAAAATATCAGTCACTTCTTTATTGGCAATACTGCCGGTAATCGCTGTAATCTTTTTGTTTGGGAACGCATCCTTCAAACTTGTCACCAAAGCACTCATCTTATGTGGGTTATGTGCCCCATCTAGCAAAACAAGTGGTTTATTAGAAACTTGTTCCATTCGGCCGGGGCACGAAAAGTTTGCCAAAGCAGCCGTATTGACCGGCCCTACTAGTTTATTATTCCCCACAAGCACATCAAGGGCGGTGATTGCCAACGCCGCATTCCCCAACTGATAACGGCCTACAGGCCCGATCTTTACCCGCTTATATTGTTTAAATGGTGCCTTAATCGTAATCGTATGTGCATCATGAATCTCGTAACTAAAATCCCGATTTAGCAGGTAAAGTTTCGCTTCTTTTTCGGCCGCTTCCTTCTCTAAAATTGACAATACATCCGGCTGAGTGACCGCCGTTATCGCCGGTTTGCCTTCCTTAATAATCCCCGCTTTATGCCGAGCGATATCAGTTAATTCCGGTCCCAAAGATTTAATATGGTCAAAGGCGACATTGGTAATGATAGCAAGTTCTGACGGCATCAGATTAGTCGGGTCAAGTCGGCCCCCCATTCCCGTTTCAACCACAGCAAAATCAAGGTTTTGTTGAGCCAACCACATAAACGTAATGGCGGTCCAAGCTTCTGTGTAACGCAATCGGTCGAATTTCCCTTTGGCTTCCCCCCATTTATGATGAAGGTCACGAAACTGGCCAACCAGACTCGCAAATCCTCCCAAAGAAACACGACTCCCGTTAACCATAAGCTTTTCTGTTGGCATTTGTAAATACGGACTGGTATGCAGGCCGGTTCGCAGCCCCATACCTTGCAGCATCGCTCCCGTCATCATCGACACAGACCCTTTGCCGCTTGTTCCAGTCACATGAACGGCCGGAAATTGCGCTTCAGGATTACCAGCATATGCCAAGAAATCGGCCGTGCGTTCCATCGCCTCTTGCATTTCAAGTTGACGTTGAGCCGATGTTTTTGATACGTTAAAACGTTCCCCTTCAGGGTCGTTTACTAACGAAAAGAGCCAACTATGTTCCCGATAAAAATCCTCAGCATCCAACTTATTATTCTTCATTTTTGGGCTCAACCTCAAGCTTTTCTAAAAGCGTCTGCATTGGGAACCAATATTCTCGAATGTCACCCACAAGATAAAGAGACCCAGTGACCCAGATCATATCTTGCTCTTGAGCACGGTCTAATGCAAGCTGTAGGGCGTCCAAGGGTTTAGCCACAATTTGTATCGGCAAATCGGGGCGAATATCGGCCGCAATTTGAGCCAGTTCGGCCGGGTCAAACCCTTCCCACAATCCTTTTGGCTCAAATTTTGTCACAATCAACTCATCGGTTAATGACACGACAGGTGGCACAATATCAGTGGCAGCCTTACCTGCTTTTAATCCTAAAATCGTAAACACCTTTTGTCCCGCTGTTTTATTCTTGATAATGCTAGCTGCGGCCCGTATCTTATCCGGATTATGTGCACCATCAATCAAAACCTTCGGGTGTGATTGCATCTGTTCGACCCGTCCTGGTAATGTTGCTTTCGATAATCCATTCACAATGGCACTAGTTGGGATTGTTATGTCATGCAAAGACAAGACGGCCGCGACCGCCACGGCCGCATTTGTCGCCTGAAAATCCCCTGCCAACCTTGGGCGAATGCCATCATAGGTCACACCTGGTAATCGAATTGAAAAACCATCATCAACAGACTTGTTTACAAGATCAAAATCACGTCCTAAAAGCCATAAACGAGCGTTTTGTTCCGCACATTTTTCTTCAACTAAGTGAACAACAGATGGCTGGGTTACAGCACTAACCACCTGCTGTTTACGCTTAATAATGCCTCGTTTGTCTAAAACAATTTCCTCAACCGTATTTCCTAGAATTTCAATATGATCCAACCCCACATTATTTAAAACCGCAACTTCGGCCGGGATTACGTTGGTTGCATCCCGAGTCCCCCCTAGGCCAACTTCGATCACTGCAAAATCAACCTGCTCTTGAGCAAACAACATGAAAGTCAACGCCGCTTGGGCTTCAAAATAACTGGGCAGCCCAAATTTAGATGTTCGGCCAACCTCTTCAATGGCAGGTTTAATCTGCTTAAAAAGGTTAACCAGCTCAGACGTTGAAGCGGTGCGCCCGTTCAGCATGTGTCGCTCATTGAAAATTTGAAGATGCGGTGATGTATGCAAACCGACATAGAATCCCGCCTCTTGCAAAATAGAAGCGATCATGGCCGATGTGGACCCCTTCCCAGAGGTACCCCCCACATGGATACTTCGAAATTTATAATGTGGATTATCGAGCAACCCTAACAGATGACTCATTCGCTCCAGACGCAGATTGATTTCAGAGCTAAACTTCACCTTTCCAATCAGCGCATGCAATTCTTTTTCTAGCCATCGATATTTTTCCAAGACAGAGTTCATACTAGAATTTTACCCCCCTCAAAACAAAAATGACCAGTTATTAATCACCAAGGAATGAGTCCATTGGCCATTAATAACTGGTCATTTATTACTATTTGACTGACTGCTATTTGATTAAAATCAGAGCGTACCGAAATGCGCTTACTTAGGTTAAATAATCGCGCAGAGCTTTGCTACGGCTAGGATGGCGCAGCTTGCGCAACGCTTTTGCTTCGATTTGGCGAATACGTTCACGGGTTACCCCAAACTGACGGCCAACTTCTTCAAGCGTATGGTCTTTGCCGTCGCTAAGGCCAAATCGCATCTCAATCACAGAACGTTCCCGGTCTGTTAAAAAGCCCAACACGTTACGCACCTGTTCACGCAAAAGTTGGCGCGAGGCGGCATCAAGTGGCTCTTCGGCCGATTCATCTTCAATAAAGTCGCCCAACTGGGTTGAGTCGTCGTCACTACCTACAGGCAACTCCAAAGACATCGGGTCTTGTGAGATACGTAGAATATTACGGACTTTGCCGGTCGCTTGACGCCAACGTCGGAACAGCAATGGATCAAGTTGTTGATCATTCGCCAGAGACTCTTTAATCGCTTCAATCTCTTTGGGTTCCAAAAAGTCAAGTTCAAGCACCAACTCTTCCATTTTAGGTTCACGCCCTAATACCTGAACCATATTACGCTGTTGTCGAACAATCCGATTGATTGTTTCAAACATGTGAACCGGAATCCGAATCGTACGAGCTTGATCGGCAATTGCGCGGCTCACCGCCTGGCGAATCCACCAAGTGGCGTAAGTGCTAAATTTGAACCCTTTCTTATGATCAAATTTTTCCACTGCCCGCAAAAGGCCTACGTTTCCTTCTTGAACTAAATCAAGAAACTGAATCCCACGGCCGAGATATTTTTTAGCCACACTCACAACAAGACGTAAGTTTGCACGGGTTAAATGCGCTTTTGCCTCTTCAGCAATGCTATAAACCTGATACTCGTTTTGTTTCAGGCGAAACTCATCACTAGCCGAAAAGAAATCCTCAAACGTATCAATGTCAGGTAATGTCTTGTTCTTTAAATAATAGATTTTTAGCTTATGGGCAGCATCGGGAACCATCAAGTAAATCGCATTAAAGATAATGAAAACTTGACCGGCAACTTCATGCCAGTTTTGTGCCTGTCCCCAAGCACCTCCGTTTAGGTAGCTGCGTAGATAAGATTTTTCAGCTTGATCCCACGAGGTTCGTAGCCCAACAGCTTCTTCCATAAGTTTAATAAAATCAGGGGGATCAGCTTTAATTTCGGAACTAGCGATGATGACTGCCAGCCAAGCCGCTTCAAAAGCTTGAAAATTATGCAGCATAACCCGGACAAATGGATCGCGATCCTCAAAAACTCCGTCTTTCGCGGCCACGCCAGCTTGCTCGGTTAAATGCTCTAACGTAGCAGCCGCCGCCAGTTGAGACGCTAGCCACACTTCTTGCCGTGCTTTTAACAAAGGTACACGGCCGATTTCACGCAAATAGGTATGAACTGGATCATCAACGACAATAGGAGGCTCATCTACAGCTAGATGGATAGTTGATTGGCGAGATGCCTCTAGGATGGAGACGTCTTCTCCATATAGCTCCTCATCTGATTCAGATGGGATTTCAATGCCTAGTGATTGCAAACGGGTGTACAGCTGTTCGGTAGCCTCTTCATCGAGGTCACCCATCACCTTCTGCAATTCAAGTTCATCGACAGAACCTTTCTTCTTAGCTGCTTTCAGAAACGCTTCAACATCAGCTATTTCTTCGGTTTCATCTTCTTCGTTAATTTGATTTTTTGAAATTTCAAGTTCCTGTGACATGTGTGTATCTTTCCGGATTTTTGACCAAAAGCACCAAATTCAATTTAGCGGATTCATCTTCCGGTATAAGCAAGTTATTTAACTTTATCGAGGCCAGCTCTCTGCATCCTATCTACTTTTTCCTAGCTATAACGGTTCCAAACATATTTTTTGTAGCCATTATAGTACTAAGTATACCTCCGCTCTAAGAACCACGCTGTGAATTCACTATCATAGTAACCCTAATAGGGCGTTAAAGAATACTGAAAACCAACTTACCATTTGTGCGAGTAACGTCGATTACCTCGTGAGCTTATCCCCGTTTTCGCCTGATCAATTTCACGAATCTCTTCATTTAAGTTGTTAACTTGAAGTGTGAGTTCGCTAAGCGATTCTTGCTCTGAATTATGATGTGCGGATGTAATCATTAACTTTAAGTCTCGATGAAGCTGTTTTTTCTTTTCCCAGCGCCATTGCAGTACAGATAAAGCTAAACTTCGGCCCGGTTTTTTGTCAGAGACGACAGCTTCTGTACTAATAAACTTAAGTCTTTCTACTAGAATCGGTTCGAGACTATCCCACATTCCACTAGCAGTGACAACTTCCCCAGCACTCTGCTTATTGTTTATAATTAGGAAAAGCTCACGGTCTATTTGAACTGAGAAATCTTGAGCATGAAGAATCGGTTGCCCTATTTCACTTAAGATCTTATTCACCTGCCGAATCAAAATTGGACTATGGACGCAACGGCCTAGAAATTCCTCTTCGCGTCGGGTTGTTCTACGTGAGAAATCGCGTAAGGCACTCGCTCTCTCACCAGAGTGCGGAGGTGAATCTGGCTGTTCGTTTAACGGCCGGGTCGATTTACCCGCCACAACCGGCCGTTGTCGATTATTACTGGCGCCGTTTTGTCTGTTCTTTTTGATGTTCAGCTGTCTAAGCGAGCGCTCATCTACTTGCAGTATGCGGCCTAGATATTGCCAATAGTGGTCGCGTTCAATCGGGTCAGTGATATCTAAAATTAATGGAATCACTTGCTGCGCAATGTCTGATTTATTTTTGGCATCAGATAGTGGATTTTGACTCACCAAAACTGAAGTCACATATTCAACAACCGGCTGGGCAGCACCGATTAATTTGGCCCAATTGGCTGGATCGTTTCGGATAATACTGTCGGGATCTTCTCCCTCCGGCATAGTCGCAATTCGAATATCAGCCTGCAACCGACTCTCTTCCTTGATTAATCCTGTCGGGTCAAACCCGATCTCAGCTTCGCGATCCAGTGTGTCACGCGCTATTTTTAAGCTGCGCATCGTTGCATTGGCCCCGGCCACATCTGCATCAAGGGCGATAACAAAGCGTTTGGTATAACGTTTTAAAAGTTGTAGCTGTTCACGCGTAAGAGATGTGCCCATTTGGGCGACTACATTGCGAAAGCCACCTTGCCACGCCATGATCACATCCATATACCCTTCAACAATGACCGCTTGGCGGGCTTCACGTACAAAGCGTTTCCCCATGTCTAACCCAAACAAAATGGTGCTTTTGTCAAACAAGCCGGTCTGTGGCGAGTTTAGATATTTAGGAATTCCATCTTTCTCAAGTGTACGCGCCCCAAAGCCAACTGTTCGGCCGGTGATATCCCGTATCGGAATAATAATCCGATTACGAAACCGATCATACTTAGTCCCCTTATCAACATTTTCGGTCAATAAGCCTGCATCGAGCAAGTCTTGTTCAGAGTACCCTTGATCAAGAAAATGGGTGCGGAGTGCATCCCAAGCGTTAAGTGCAAAGCCAAATTTAAACGTAGCAATCGTTTCATCTGTAAACTCACGGCCTTTGACATAGTTGCGAGCAAATTCAGCTTGTGGGGCATGCAAAAATAATTGATGGAAATAGTCGGCCGCTGATTCTAGTAGCTCAACTTGCTCATCTTCAATAGATTTCCGCTGCTTTTGCTGAGGGGTCATTTCTTCGAGTGTGACATTGGCCCGTTTAGCAAGCTGGACCAGACTCTCTTTAAAGTCCCATCCATTTTTTTTCATGACATAGCTAAAGATGTCGCCACCATCGGCACAGGCTCCAAAACATTTCCACGTCCCGCTCTCTGGGAAAACAGCAAAGGCCGGCGACCGCGTGTTGTTATGGAAAGGGCAATATCCCATGTAATGACGGCCGGATTTCTTTAACTGAACGTTTTCAGAAACGATATCGATGATGTCGAGTCGGGCTTTGATTTCTTCTACAGGAGACATAAATTTATACTGGGGAATGAGTGTGAAATAGTGAACAACATCACCCATTGCATATTTGCAATTCTACCTCAAAGAGATCTGTTTTAAATAAAACAGTGGCTATTGGTTCCCATTATATCTGTCGCGGCAGATCGCTCCGGCCAAGCTTTTTTTTGAGGACAGTTCCGAGAAGAGGAGGGTCGATTCAGGCGTAAGGATGTGGTTAAAATAAAATTAGCCGATAGCTGATCTTCTGGCAACTCTAGGGATTGATGGTACTAGGGATTGATGGTAATGGAAGCAGCCATCCCATCAGTAATCGGTTTGAACACCTCAAACTCTTTGGCTGTAATTAAATTGACCATAATCACAACATACTGCCCGTTTATGATTACATAATAATCAGCGATTAGAGGATAGCGTTGGAAAACCACATCGTATTGTGCATAAGCTGCATTTTGATCACCCAGTATGACCGGCTGAGGGGCGACAACAAGTTCGAGGGCATCATAAATCGCAAATTGTGCGATAAAGTCTTCTAGAAATTTGACCGCATCTGGCTCGCTCTGAGTATTAATTAGATGTGAAAAAATGAGGGTTGATGCGCCTGATTCAAATTTATTGTCTGCTAAAAGTTCCTCGCTAGAGGCAAATACAATCGCGGCGCCATCATCCTGAACCTGCCAATTGGCTGGGTATCCTAGCGAAAAATAGCCGTTATTAGCTTTATACTGAAGCAGCCCGACCGGAACTGCCATACTGCCTGTAAGCGACTCGCCTTCGATATTAGCAGAATTAGCAGATGGCGGGCGGGGGGTTAGTGTTGGAGGTACGGGAATCGGTTCAGGACGCGAGACAATGATCGTCCTGATGATTCCCCGCAATAAAGGCTCATTAATGACAGGGTCGAGGGTGGAGCCACTCGCAATGATGCCTGCACGGCCGTTTTTAAATAAGGCAAAAATGTGAGTGATTTCTTTCCCAGCTGCGTCCGTAGAGACAGCGCTTAATATAGCGGCCGGCTGGCCGCCAATCAAAACACTGTCAGGCTCTTCAGTTATCTTGAACCCGCCTTGATCAATCACATAATTGCGTAAAGGAGCAGCTAGATTATCAGAAGAGATCATCGCTTCTGGTGCTGACTCAATCAAGAGTAAAGCCCCAGAGTCGATAGTGTCGGGATGAGTCAGCAGTTCAGCAGAAGAGGCTACCATTAAATTGATATCGTCATTAATAATCCAGTTAGGGGGGTAGCGTATTGAGACGCCAAAATCGGTGCTTAGATAGGAAACAAACCGACTTGAAGGGTCAGTCGTAGCGGTAGGAATGGGAACGGCAGTGGCTACGGGAAGCTCTCCGGCCGGTAATACCGGATCAATCAGGTCACAACTTGAAAGTATTAATAATAAGAATAGGTAGAACCCTTTCGTAAAAAAAAGTCGAGGAGATATGCAAAGGCGCCGGTAATTATTCAATTTAACCCCCGTCGATATTCTTAGGTAAAAACCGTTTGACCTCTCGATCCGGATCGATAGGGATAATAAAAAATTGCTCGCTTGGGGCTTTTAAATTGTAATCGCGAATCTGCCGATTTAACTTTATAGCAGCTTCTCTAAACTGAATGACAGCTTGATCCCAACGCAACTGGCTCCATTGGGTTCCAGTCCAACTTTCACTGCTATGGCGCAATAGATCGCAAGTTACTTCAATCTTATCTTTAATAGCTTTTCGATTGTCAATAAAACTAGGGCGATAACCGGCCTGTTTGATAATCCCGTATGCGAGACGGGTTTCGGCCGTGAATGGGTTTTCATCTAAAACCAGCCGCTCGCCTTCACCTTTTAGCCCTTGGAACTCGCCTTGTCTTTGTGCGTTCTTGATTAATTCTTCAACAAATTTCATTTTAATGCGATGAGTAAAAAGCGATGAGAACAACTGTCTCTCATCACTTTTATACTCAATACTTTACTTAAAAAGAGCCAACCTATAAGCCGCATTCTGTCATCTAATTTTCTATTGGCTAATCAGACGAGGCTGATTCACTTTTAGTTGATTAGATGGTGATCATCTATCTGGGACAACCGTTACCGATTGCCTCGTGCAGCCGACCCGAATGTCAAATGGGACGAGCCGCCCCACGCTGATTATGAATTCACAACCAACTTTCATTCTGCTTGACCTTGCTCCTGGTGGGAGTTTGCCTGGCCAAAGACATTACTGCCTTTGCCGGTGGTCTCTTACACCACCGTTTCACATCTCACGGGTTGTTTCAACCTATAAATAGGTTAAACCAACTTTCGCAATATACCTCTCTGTTGCACTTGCCATCGGGTCACCCCGCCCGGCCGTTAGCCGGCACCATGCTCTTTGGAGTGCGGACTTTCCTCCATGCTAAAAGGTCACCCTTTTAACACCGCGATCACCCAGCTAACTCTTGCTGAAAAGTTTAGCTGAAAACAGGTAAACAATAAAGATACGACTCACCCTTCTTTCATTAAATGATGTGTAGGGAGAGAACTCATTTTTTTTGACGTCAAAGGCTCACTTTAAAACAAATACTCACAATGCTTAACTTTTATCAAAATTGAAGCGGGTATTGTTTTTTAACATAGCTATAATACAAATTCTGGTTCTGGCATTTTATGTGGGAAGTCTTAAACGCTATGCACATGCTGCAAAAACTTCACCCATAATTCTGGAAGAAACGGCGTCGCAGACGACGAAGGTAGCTCGACGTTTTAAGTATTTTTATAAGTCCCTCAAAACCTGACAAAAGCAGGAATCTCAAAGTGCATCTGTAATCTTTCCGCAAAAAACGTGAGAAGAAAAACGTGAGAAGAAAAACATGACATTATCCACACCACCATTGACCCTTGGAATTGAAGAAGAGTTCCAAATTGTTAACCCTGAAACTCGCGATCTGCATTCGTCTATCAATTTGTTGATAGAGGCGGATACCGAAAGCGACAACAAGCTAAATCTCAAACCTGAGTTTATGCAATCACAAGTTGAGGTAGGCAGTGATGTGTGTCAAAACATATCTGAGCTACGCCAAGAGGTTGTAAGATTACGTCGTCAGGTTATTCGTATGGCTGAGGAGCGAGGCTTAGCCATTGTTGCGGCCGCAACTCATCCCTTTGCAAAATGGAGCGATCAGTCAATTACAGATGCGGATCGCTATAGAGAAATGCTCGACGATATGCAGGGAGTTGCTCGCAGTTTGCTGATTTTTGGCATGCACGTGCATGTTGGATTTGGTCATAAGGATGATCTGAGCCTTAAAAATCTAATGATCGAAGTCATGAATCAGGTTCGCTATTTTGTACCTCATATCTTAGCCCTTTCAACCAGTTCTCCTTTCTGGCAAGGGGAATCAACCGGCTTAAAGTCATACCGATCTGTCATGTTTGAACAATTGCCTCGCACGGGGATTCCGCCCACATTTGAGTCATGGGGTGAATATCATAATTATGAAAAGCTAATGACTAGAGTCGGAGCCTTTGGGAAAGGGGAAAAGGTTGCCAAAATCTGGTGGGACATTCGGCCGCATCCAATCTATGACACGCTTGAGTTTCGCATTACCGATATATGTACAACAGTTGATGAAGCGGTGTGCATCGCGGCTTTATTCCAAGCAGTTTGTGCCAAGCTAATCAAACTTCGAAGAGAAAATATGAGTTGGCGCAATTACCGGGCTATGCATATCTCTGAAAATAAATGGCGGGCTGTCCGCTATGGTATTCACGGCCAAATGATCGATTTCGGCAAACAAGAAGAAGTGCCTTTCCATGCCCTCGCTTCTGAGCTTCTCGGTTTTGTAGATGATGTTCTAGACGATTTAGGATCCCGTAAGGAAGTTGAATTTGTGAGTACGATCTTGAAGAATGGAACAAGTGCGGATCGACAATTACGCGTATTTCAAGAGAATGGTGGCGAGGAAGATGCTGAACGTGCATTAAAAGCGGTTGTTGATCATTTGATTCTAGAAACAAAGCAGGGGCTGTAAACAGAGGCCCCAAGTTTCAAAATATAACAGTTGATTCTCTTAGTCGAGGTCGATGGTTTCGATTATCGACAATGGCCGTGGCAAAAGCGGCCGAAATGAAAGGAAAGTTTATGAAAAACATTGAAATATGGTGGGGAAATGATTTACCCAAACCGGTCAAGTTCGTCTTGTTGGTCTTGCTTGCAAACGCGCTACCCGCCTTTATTATTTTGATGACTTTGCCAGGTTACACTGAGTTGCTGTTTGTGTGGACGGTCAAACCGATTATCAATGCTCGCTTGGTCGGTGTCATGTACGGGAATGCGCTCTTGCTCATCGCCATCGCACTTTTTCAACAGAGTTGGGAACGTGTTCGGGTATTTGATGGTGGTTATCACCCTCTTTTCTGTTTTTGCGACGGTGCTCACCTTTTTTTATCTCAAGCCATTTCTCGCTCATCCTTGGTTCCACTTAACCTACTGGCTGACGATGTACTTGGTTCTCTTTTTCTCCGCCCCCTATGTTTTTGTTGATCAAGAGAGAAGGTCCGGCGGCCGATTACCTAT
>JBLIMP010000037.1:0-21254 GCA_047638855.1 Cellvibrionaceae bacterium
ATGGCATTTTCAGGTGGTGGCATGACTTCATTTTCCCCGTTCTCGTTTTGGATCGGATACCTTTTGGGGTAGTTGATGCCAACGCAGATCATGCGTTGTGGATTTGTGATGGGCGGCAAAAGCTGCACATCGCTTAACGCAATGGTTTGGTTGGATTGGGCACAATCGGCCGCGAGCTGTTGCAGTGCATCGGCCGATAACACATCCCGCAATGTGAGGTGTGCTTGCAAAAAACCATCACTGGGGATGGCTATTTTTTCGTCTTGAACAACCCCATAACTGACGCTGTTGTTGTGTTTAAAACTGGCTATTTTCATAAAATCCGTTCCACCCTATTAAAAACTTTCTTCTTTCTGCCTCACAATCGCACTCACCACATCATTGTACGGGGTTGGAATTCCCAATCGATCCCCCAATTCAACCGCCATGCCATTGATCGCATCAATCTCAGAGCGTCGTTTGTGATAGTGATCCTGCAACATCGACGGCTTGGCGTGCGGCATCCGCTCTACAAACTCAGTCACATAGGCGATGTGATCGTCAAAGCCAAAATTGATCTTTTGAGCAACCCCCAACGTGTGCGCTTCGGTCGCACAGCCCAGCGCAATTTCCCACCACGCTGGGTTGTTTTGCAATTCGCTCAGGGTACAGTCAAACACAGTACATGGCCCGGCCGTGGTGATATTGCACAGATACTTTTCCCAAATAAGCTGGTTGATATCGGCAAACGCTTGGGCCGAAAACCCCGCATCGCTCCAGATTTCGGTTAGCTTTTCGAGCCGAGGGGTCATGCCACCCCCCATCTCGCCCAGCCGGATTAGGTTCATCGCATTGTGATGAGCGTGTCCTGCCCCTTTCATCGAAGCCCCAAAACCGGCCGCAACCCCCAACAACACATTTTCAACCGGCATATGCTCCGCAATTCGTTCACCCGCCCCCAAGCCATTTTGAATCGTCAGCACCAGCGAGTTTGCTCCCATGTGGGGTGCAATCGCTTTGGCCGCAGCCCCTACACCTGACGCCTTGGTGGCGATAATGTACAGATCACAACTCCCAGCATCGGCCGCATGAGTGGTGGCTTTAATCGATTTGACTATGCGATCTCCGCTCGACCCTTCAACCCGCAGCCCCTCGCTATTGATCGCATCAACATGCGCTTGCCACAGATCCACGGCCCAAACTTCGTTGCCCGCATCAGCGAGTAACCCCGCATAGATTGATCCCATCGCACCGGTTCCAAATACCATTATTTTCATCAAGCTTGCATCCTGTTTTTGGGTAATTTTATATCAAACATCGCCCTTAATTTCGGGTCAACTTCGGCCGAAATATGGCTTGGATAATGCGTTGCGAGAATCTCTCGCACCTTCTCTTGCGCCACTTCACGAATATCCTTTGACCCCGCCTCTTCCCATTCGGCCGGTGATTTACGGTCCGCGATTTCAGGGTATAAAAAATCACTTTCCATCCGTTTATACGTTTCCGAATGCCCCAAAAAGTGTCCCTCACCCCGCACAATTTCGCTAATCATATCGGCCGCCAGCGTCGTCTCATTGACCTCGAACGGGCTAAGCGAACGCATTACCCCACCCAACATATCGTTGTCGATGACATAACTCTCAAACGCAACCCCCATCAGCCCCGCATGCATACCGCAAGCCTGAGTAACCAAGTTGGAACCAGCCTGAGCGGCCAATGTGACCGTCATGCTCTTTTCATAGCCGCTTTGAGCATCGGCCGATTTGCTGTCAGTCGCCCCAGCGATACAGCTATTGGGCAGGTCATAATATTGAGCCATTTGGGCAGATGCGGCCATGATCAACGCCTGCTCGCCACTGCCACCGCTAAAACCGCCAGTGCGTAAGTCAGTAATCATCGGCCGGACCCCCATAATGACTTTAGCCGCAGGGTTAATCAGCCAGGCAAAAATCATCCCGCCTAAAGCTTCAGCCATATTTTGCACAATCGACCCCGCTTGGGTGACCGGAGTAGATGCCCCCACTTGACTAAACACGTTGCTATGTACCGGAATGCCCAACTTGACCGCTTCGGCCATCACTTCGCACGATTCTTTGTGAAACCGGAGCGGCGGCACGACGTGGTTGATGTTGAAGGAAATAAACGGCCGTTCGACAAACGCCTCACGCGAGCCTGCAATTGTGTAGCACATCTCAGCGATTTGTTCGACGTTTTCCGGCACAGTGACGCTTGTCAGTACATGTTTTGTCGTACCCGCCAACGCAGCGTAAGCGGTGTTCACATCCATCGCCAAATCATTTGGCATATCACGGGCTACCAAGGATCGGCTAAAAAAATGGACGTTGTCGAGTGTGTCAACGATGCGGGCCGCATCGTATAAATCTTGCAGTGTAGAGTCGCGATAGCGGCCGGTGTCGAGATCAACCACCTGGGGTGCAGCCCCACCGGTTCCAACATGCACCCGTGTGCCAGACAGCAACATCTCTTGGCCTTGTTTCCGGCCGTACAGTATGAAATTCCGCTGATAGCTGTTTAAAAAGCGATCAAATAAATCTTCTGGGAACACAAGTCGGCCGTCTTCGGTCCATCCGCCGCCCCCGGCCAGCACCGCATCGCTTACAACAGATGGAACTTCTGAAAAGCCGATGTTCGCCAGCACGTGGCGAATCGCTTGGTCGAGCTTGGGCAAATCATCATCGGGAATCGGCCGGTAGCGACCGCCTGACATTCCGGCTTTTGCCGGTGCGATTTTTATACCGGCCGATGGGTCATTTTCACCAGCACGCCCTTTGCGATGTCGGCGATTTCTACCCGGTTTTCTCAACTGTTCAGCTTCGTTAGATGTGGTCATATCCTCAAAGTTCCTTTAATTATTGTAACTATTCAGGTACATCACGTACGGTCCGTTGTAGAGGCTATGTCACCCCTCAAGGGGTGGCTCGCCCCGTAAATAACACTCTAAACACCCCACTCACTACGGGCTTCTTCCATCGGTTTTAGCTCAATCGTGCCGTGTGCTGAATGGCCATCACCTGGACCCACCCAGCGACTATCGGCCGGTTCACTAGCTGGTTGAAAGCGCACATCGCAGCTTAAGCGAAAACGGTTGGTCAGATTGGTCGTTGAGGCGTGCATCGTGTGCATCCCAAAGATAATGACATCCCCAGCCCGGAATTCACCCGTCACCCATCGGCCGCCAAATCGCTCCACTATCTCCATCGGGTCTTTCGAGAACCAGCCTTCTGTTTTGTCACGATCAACGTCCATCCGGCCGTAAGTCTGCCGAATCTTGGCAAACTCATCCAACCGATTCGACGCCACGCACATCGCTAAAGTCCCTTGCTCAACGGCCGTATCCCCAAACGGAATCCAGACGGTGTGCAAACGTTTTGAGCCACGCCCCATGTAAACGGTATCCATATGAGCGCCTGTGTACTGCTCATTACCAACGGCTCGTAGCCATTTGAAATTAAACGACAAAGCCGGTTCGCCAAAATACTGTCCAAAAAAGTTGAATAACTCTGGGCTTTCAACCACGTTCATCACGTCAGGATGGGCTGATATCCCTTTGCGCCCTTCCATAAAAACAGACCGTCCCCCCTTTGGCATCACCCCATCAAGTAGCGGCGTGTCGGGGGTCAGTGCTTGTTTCGATTCCATGTATTTGAAGATTGTCTCGCGAGCCGTTAGCACTTTCTCCCGGCCGATGAGTCCGCGCAATAGCAAAAATCCATCTTCGGCCATACGGGCTTGAAGGGCTGGAACGTCAGTTAACAGAGGGCTACTATCTTCCAAAATCCCCATCTCTGCGCTGGGAAAGTCGATATTTCGATAACCAAATCGTACTGTCATAATTTTTCTCCATCTATTCTGGGCAAACTATCAAACTCTGCTTCCAGATTATGCCAAATTCGGATTCGGCCAAACTTTATTCGTAACCGTTCAGAGGGGTGTAAGGGGACGGGAAGAAAATCTCTTCTTCGGGGCTTAAAACCACCCCGCCCCTTTCACCCCTACGAAGTTATGCGTATCAATGACAGGGGGACTGAACGGTTACCTTTATTCTTTAATAAGGCAGTAAACACTAGCCGTAAACACGTTTAAATTCCTGCACAGCGATTCGATCCACCTCAACATCCAGCTCCTCAAGATCGTCTAAATCAATCCAGCGCAAATCGGCCGACTCGTTCATCACCATCTCACCCGACCATGCTTCAACCGCAAAATAACTCAGCTTGCGGATCTCCTGATCAAAATGAATCAGCGTACACACAAATTTATAGGATTCCGTCTCAAGCCCTAGTTCCTCTTTCAACTCGCGCATCAGCGTTTGTTCGGCCGACTCGCCCGGGTCATTATGCCCACCTGGAATCGAGATTGCATTTGGCAACAGCCGTTTATCCGGCCGCCGTTTTTCCACCAGCAGTTTGCCATCTCTAATCAACATAAAAGCCGCCCCTTCCGGCGGATTTCTCAATTGTGCTTGGGTTTCAGTCGTTGTTTCCCACGCAAGCTTTTTTGCCGTTTCCGTAAACATCCATTGATCGATGCGAGCCGTCACATCAGCATTAAACTTCTCATGGCTCAGCTCCAGCCAACCCCGGCCCGCGACATCAGCCGCAATCACTGTGTAACGCCACAGCTTATCCGCATCTTTGACCAACTGGTCCTCCAGCGACAATGCTTCCTCACGCGAATCGTGGCCGCCTATAATTTCGCAAATCTTCGTTATTTTGGCCGGGTTAAACTGGATCGATTCCAAAATCTCTCGTGCGATTTTTGCCCCTTCGATCTCGTGCAAGCGGGTCACATCGGCCGGAAGCCCCACCGCCGCATCCTTCAGCCTAACCAAAAGCGTTTCCGGTGGCACATTGGCAAACCCATTGTCATGCATCAAAATGGCAGGCAACACAATCTCAGCGTCAGCTTCTGGATGTGCCACCAATAGCGCTTCTGCGAATCGAGTTGATTCCAAAATGTGTACGTCGTTATCACGAAACCGCCAAAATGGCTGGCATGCGGCCGTGATCTTTTTAAGAGCTTCGGCTAATTTTGGATCAGGCTTAAATATCATTAATATTTTGTTTTCCTTTGTTCATCGTACATCCTGCTTATTTCTCGAAAAAAAACCACGATCGTATCTGCAAACACGTGGGGCACCAAATACCCCGCTACCCAACCGGCGGCTCAAACGACTTATCCTTCGAGCCAAACATACTCACCTTATCATCTGGCACATCATCCCCTTGCGGAATGCGCTCCAACCCTACCATTTTGTCGATTATCATGTTCATGTATCTGTGAACCGGCTCTTCAAAGTGGTAGCACATCCGCCCGCCTTTGTAGGCGCGTGAGCCGATTCCCGTATGCATTTTCTCGACAATATCGATGTCTTGCTCATTCACCATCGTCCAGAATTTCACCAACTGCTCAACCTCATGCTCCGCCCCTTCGGCCGCCAATGACTCTGGATGGCTCATAATATACGTGTCTTCAATCGTCAATCTTGCCCCATTCGGCTTGGTGATCATAATAAAAGAATGGTTCGGCATAACATTGACCGCCACATTCGGAAACAGCCAAATAAATTTTGCGCTTTCTGTTTGCTCAGCCTTTAACCCAGAAAATGGAGGTAAACCGAGCCAACCGCCATCTTCACCGGCCGAAATCGGCCACGTCATCATTCCCGTATACATTCCGTTGCCCTGATAGCGATAATGATCTTCCATTCGGCTCACCTTGAGTAGTTCAGGATGAATCCAGGGCAGATGGTAATACTCCATGAAGTTCTCGCCTACCAGCTTATAGTTCGCTTTAAATACAAACTGCTTTTGGGCCGCAATCTCCCACTCATGTAAGTTGTACGGTGCAAAACGCTCAACCAAATCCCCAAGCTGATCGTTTAACGGGGCTGGATTTTCACCCATGTGAATAAAGATTAGCATTCCCCAACTGTCTACGTGCAAATCAAACAGTGGGTAGTCGTCTTTGGTAAATGCCTCAACCCCACCCATATCAAACATCCCCTGCATATCGGCCGGAATGTCAGACCCTTCAAACAGCGGCGTCCCCAAGCATTTTCCGTTTAGGTCATAAGCCCAACTATGATACGGGCAACGGATGCGGGCTGACTTAACGGCCGTACATCCCTTATCCAATATCTGCACACCCCGATGGCGGCACACATTATAAAACGCCCGAAGCTCCCCTTCTTTGTTGCGGGTGATGATGATAGATTCCCCGCCGATCTCAACAACTTTGACATCACCTGGCTTTTTAACCTCAGGCAATACAGCGCAAGGAACCCAGCTGTTTTGGAAGACCTGCTTCTGTTCCAAGTTGTAGAATTCATCTGACGTATATGCTTCTGGAATGATGGTCAGCGCATGTTCAACCGGTGCCCGCGTATGTTTATAGGTCTCTTCTTTTAGGAAATCTTCCGCTTGCAGCGGTTTTGGGTACAGGTTTTTATATGTTGTTTTGCTCATAAGGTTTTTAGAAGTCAGAAATTAAAATTTCTAGTGAATATTACATACCTAACAATTGGGATATTTCGCCCGCAGTTTCAATGAGTAGTTGACCGTATTCCCTCATTTTTTTTTGAATCAATTCGTGATACAGGGCCGCCAATACTTAGCGCGGCTTTAACATTCCGTTCGTGATCAAAAATCGGTGCAGCAACAGCCCGAATTCCGATCTCGAGTTCATCTACGCCTGTTCCATACCCCAATTAGCACACCTTTTCTAATTCTTGCTCAAATTTTTGGGGGGATGTAATTGTGTAATTCTGAGCAAAATTGTGGTTAAAAAGTAGGCCCACCACTTCTAATCCAATCTATTCACAAACTTCGCACCCGTTTTTGCTTGAACATCTTCCAGCGTTGCCCCCGGCAATAAACCGGTCAACGTAAGCTGACCTTCAACAAATTCAAACACTGCCAAATCGGTAATCACCACATCTACCGCACCCATCGCCGTTAGCGGCAAAGTACATTCCGACACAATTTTTGGGGTCCCTTCCCGACTCGTATGGGTCATTGTTACGATTAGCTTTTTGGCCCCACTGGCTAAATCCATCGCCCCGCCAACACCTAGCAACGGCTTACCCGGCACCGCCCAATTGGCCAAATTCCCTTTTTCGTCAACCTGTAAGCCACCCATCACGGCCGCATCGATATGGCCGCCACGGATCATGCCAAAGCTGTCGGCACTGTCAAAATAGCTTGTGCCAGGCAGGGCCGTGACCGGAATTTTGCTCGCATTCACGGGGAAGTCCATCGCACCCCCTTCTTCAGGAGCCGGGCCAACCCCCAGCATCCCATTTTCAGAGTGCAAAATGATGCCGTGTTCTGGGGTGATAAAGTCAGCCACCAATGTCGGGATTCCCACCCCTAAATTGACCACATCCCCCCGCTTAAGTTCAGCCAACGCCCGCTGCGCCATATTCATGCGGGACTCGCTCACTTTTTTAGCCCCACCTTTAATCGATGCTGACGAGCCCAAATCGGCCGCCGTGATCACCGACTCGACCAAATAATCAACGTAGTTTCCAGGAGTATGGATCGTATCCGGGTCAAGCTCGCCCACCGGCACAATTTCTTGCGCCTCAACAATAACCAAGTCGGCCGCAGTCGCCATCGCTTTGTTAAAGTTATTTTCTGTCATCCGATACACAAGATTTCCGGCCGTATCCGCTTTCCAAGCTCGGATCAGAGCCACATTTCCCCGAATCGCTTCTTGAAAAACATAATTTTTGCCGTTGATCACCCGCGTATCTTTCCCTTCGGCAATCACAGTCCCATAAGCCGTCGGGGTGTAAAAACCACCAATGCCTGCTCCACCGGCTCGAAAGGCTTCAGCCATCGATCCTTGAGGCAACAGCTCAAACTCGATCTCGCCTGACTGTGCGGCCGCAACCGCCTCTGGATTGCTCGTGAAAAACGATCCAATTGCCTTTTTGATTTGCCCATTGCGCAACATCCGGCCGCCACCTAGTCCAGGTTCCCCCACATTGTTGGCAACATAAGTCACATCTTTCAAATCTGTCTCAGCGATAGCGTGAAGCAGTTTGGTCGGGTTCCCCGTCATCCCAAAACCGCCTACCAAAATTGTGTCCCCATCTTTGACGAGGGTTGCCGCTTTTTCGGCCGAAATTATTTCAACTTGTTTCATAGTTTATCAGTAATCGGTGGGTCAGTAATCGGTGGGTCGGTCGTATTGTGCGAACATACCGATCTACCGATTACTGAATACCGACCTACTTTTTATTTGCCCAGAATTTGTTTCATTGCGCCACGAATCATTTGCCACTTATCACTTAAAACTTAGACAGACGCACAACATGCAACTATGGGTTGGAGTATTGATTTTGATCCATGTTGCAAGGTTTTCTTCTTTACGAATTTAACCCTTCTGATTAAATGAAGCCACCTTATTTCAAAGAAATTTGCCGATTTTGTAAAATAGAAAAGGTCGCTTTGATCAAATGGAATTTTTGATACACGTTACTATAATATTCTATACTGCAGACGTTCACTTTTAGCCAAAAACCAAAACAAACTAAAACGATGATAGATTTCCCTACCAACTCAGCTGAAAAACGAGCCTATTTTCTCAATGCGGCTCGATCACTGCTTTACAAGCGGTATGAATATCTGTGGCCCAAAGTGCAAAGTGGGTATAAACTGACCAATATTGAGCTTAATGAACTTCGCGTGTTGGGAACATTTTGCACAGAAACAGCGATTGGAATCGTGACCCAAGTTTTCCGGTACGGCGGCGCAAAGGCGTTGTACATACCTAATATTTTTGAACGGTTGTTGCGGGATGTTAATGCGGCCGGATAGCATTTTGCCGTTAGTGACCAAGCGATTGAAGATTATGGACGGAATTTATTGGGGCTAGGCTAAGGCCAGCACTGCAAGCACCGAGTAAGGGTCAAAGGGGGCGGAACCAAATTGACTCTATAGAGAGTCGATTCTTCCCGCCTCTTCGAACCCCTCATTGGTATCCCGCCATTTGGGAATATATTTCACCCGAGATTAGACCAGTTCCATTCAGATTCGCGTGCTCTACGCGAAGAAATTTAAGAACTGGCCCAATCTTCCTAAGATAGGAGTAAAAAATGCCTTGGATCTACGTCAAAACCCCAGAAGAAGCGGAGGGGTTGTTAAAAAAAGAATACAACAGTGCCATGAAGCGAGCCGGCCGGATATGGCACATCGTCTCAATCATGAGTCAAAATCCAAGAGCCTTAAAATCAGCTATGGGATTTTACGGCGTCGTCATGCACGGCCCTTCTCCACTCACACGCAGTCAGCGTGAAATGATGGCAGTGGTCGTATCAGCCGCCAATCATTGTGTGTACTGAATCCGGGCACACGCCCACGACCTCCGTGCTGAGGTCGCCAACGATTTAGGATTAACCGATACAACGGTAGCAGACCAATTTGTCCATCAGATTGCGTCCAATTGGCGCAAAGCCCCCCTATCCCCGGCCGATGGTGCGTTGTGCGCTTATGCGGAGAAATTGACCAAAAGCCCAACCCAAATGCTCGAAGATGATATCAAGCAGTTGAGAACTGTAGGTTTTGATGATCAGGGAATTCATGATGCAACGCAGGTCATTTCCTTTTTCAACTACATCAATCGCATTGCAGACTCGCTTGATGTTGAACTGGAAGAATTTACCCATAGTTGGGAGCTATCGGTGCCAAACTAATAAACAAAATGCATATTGGCCGGTTTGCTCTAGCCGATCAGCCAATATGCACTTCGATCACTTTAAGGGGCAGGCAAAGCCATTAGTAGTCTTAACTTTTTAGCTTCAGCAACAATTGCCTCAATAGAAGGATTTGATACTGCAAAGTCTGAGGCTTGACCCACTTTGCGGTGAGTCGCATTACCTTGGTCATAAAAAACACTCGGATCTATCCGCCCCACCCCTGGAATCACTCCAAAATAAGTAGAAGTCGAATAATTTCCTAAAGGCTCGATCAAATGATGCGTGGCATAGGTAATTCCACCGTAGCCACCTCCCAAATACCAAATAGCCGCACCTAGCACGTCAGGATAAGCCGCATATAGTCGTCCAGCCCACTGAATATCTTCAATGGCGGCTTCAACACTTGGTATTTTCTGATATTCCCAGCCCCACTCTGTGATTAAAATTGTCGGCCGATTAATTCCATGTTGGTCAACCTTCTCAAACAAAAGCTGAAACCGGCCGACCAACCAAGGGTAACCTTGTGAAATACTCTCGCGTGTATAACTGTATTCGTGCAAGGCTACTGCCACAAGGTCTTTATGTTCGGCCGCATAGGCCAAGAATTCAAGCATAGCAGTCCCTTCCCAATGGTATGGCTCTGGTTCACCCGATGACCATGAAAACGCAGCGTAACGACGTCCGTCGGCCACCGCTAATTTGGCGGTGGCCAAAGAATATTGTGCTAACCATTCGCTTCTGTTTTTATCTGGTTCATTTACCGTCTCCATCCAAACCATCGAAGGATCGAGCTCTTGCGGCCATGCAGCCACCAATCGGTCATAATGGATTTTGGCCTCCCTTATCGGGTCATTGTCATAATTAGGCAGTTCAAATAACCCACCGGTACGTCTAAACACCATCACATGAGGCACGCCGCTAACTTTTGCTAGCTCTTGCACTTCATAAATCACACCCCCGCCATCCACGCCTTTGATAAAAATCGGGACTCCGGCCGCGTCTAACTGCCGAAAGTAGTCACCAATCCCATCTAAATAGCCACCTGATCCAACGTGAAAACCAATCTTATTGTGAGCCAAAAACATACCTTCATTCTCAAGAGTACGCTTTGCAGTCTCAAAACTGTCCAATTCAGTATTGTGATAAATTTTGGGTAAGGGAACTGGATCTTGAAATTCCGGTTTCATAACAACAGGAAGAAAAATTTGAACTGAAACTTTCTGTGATTGCACGGAGCCGATAAAAACATGCGCAAATACCAAAGGGGACAACATTACTACTATGAACCGACATAGATTTTCTCTCATATTTGATTTTCTTTTCACAAGTGAAAAATATCAGTTGCAACTCAAACGCCCCGTCATAAGCTCTTGACAAATGATCCCACCCTTGAATGCAACATCCAGAATGTTGGCATAATTAAATCAAATATTTAATTAGTTACATGGGAATTTAGTCCGGTTCCCACCTGAATTAAGATGAATGTAGACGTAAGAAATAGTTCAAATTATTGCTGATCAGGGGTTTTCAAAATATCAGGCTCTTTGAATTTACTAGCAAGAAACCGGCCGTGCACAAGCAGGTTGTGTACATTGTTTTGTTGAAAATCAACCAAAATTTCTTTCATTTCTTTATCTAGTAGATTAAGTTGTTCAAGCAAAATATCGGTTGCTGTTTTGTCGTCTCGTATGACATGAAAACGAGCGTGCGAAGTAGGCAAATTGAGATAATTGTCTAATGACTCAGGCAAATAACTCAGGGCCGTTCTACGGATCGAGTAGATGTGCGGTTCTCCGCTAGTAATGTCTTCGATTTGGGGCAAAGTAAGCAATATAGACTCTTTAATACTGTTAACCACTCCAAAAATTTCCTTTGGAACTCTGTTTTTAATCTTTTGGGTCAAGCCGTTTAAAAACAACTGAATATCTTCGGCCGATACCGACTTATCCTCATTTGTCTTTTTCTGAAAGAAAGATGTTAGTCTATTTCTAAAGTTCATTGAAACAAAAAGAAACAAAAAGAAACAAAAAGAAACAAAAACAGACAGGATGATTTGGAACCAACCTGCCTGTTCATACTATGCTTGAGTGACCGCTAAAGTTCCAAGCTATTATCAATGTCGGAAGGAGGCGGTCCCAGTTCTAAATCTTGGGTTGCATCGTCCAGTTGCCGATTACGCACACGATCCATATACGTTTGCGATTTGGTGACTTCAGCCGCCAATCCATCAATTGTCTCTTGCATCGTATCAAGCGCAGCAACCTTGTACTCCGAAATCATATCCATTGTTTCATAGATATTGTTGAAAGCACTGGATAATTTTTCCATATCAATAGTCGCACTTGTTGCTTGTTCGTGTACCTCAGCCGTCTGTCTACGCAACATCTTAGCCGTTGACTCGATAATGTCGCTTGTTGTTTTATTTAACGCATTAATCTGATCAAGAACCAACTTCTGGTTGGTCAACGCTTGAGCTGTAATCACAGCGGTACGCAACGCAGAAATCGTCGTAGTCGTCGCCCGGTCAACCCCTTTGATCAATTCAAGGTTATTTTTGCGAACCATATCCAAAGCCAAATACCCTTGGATGCTTACTGCCAACTGCGTCAATAAATCTTGAACCTTTTGGCGCACATAAAAAAGCATTTCTTCTTGCACAATACGGGCTTTTTCAGGGTCAGATTGCTTCAGTTCTGCCACACGAGACTCCAGCGCCCCATCAATTTGACGCGCCATATAAATGTACTGGTGAAGCTTTTCCATCATCTGCCACAAGTTGACCTTTTCCTCTTCAATCGAGGCGTTGTCTCGCTGGAGTTCTTCTTGCCCGTTCTGCAAAGAGTTCAAAATCACGTTAATATGTTTTTGCGAAGATTGATATTTATGAAAGTAATTTCGCAGTTTATCACCCATCGGGATAAGCCCAAATAGCTTTCTAGGTGAAAACAAATCCCCTTGTCGAGATGGGTCTAAATCTTCAACCGTGGTTCGCAAGCTAACCAATCCTTTTGAGATTTGAGACGACTCGTCAAAAACACCATTATTCATCGCATTCGTCGGCCGATTAAGTAAACGGTTTGAAACACCAGCCGAGTCTTTGATCTCGCTTGAACCCAAACTATGAATCGCGTTGACTTTATCCATAAAAGGATCACTATTTACTTTCGCTGTCATCACTTCTGCAACAAACTGGTCAGCACGCGTATCAAGATTCTGCATCATTTTGCTGTCAAGCTTCATCAAACCATCAGCTTGTTCAGTTTTTATCGGTTTGACCGCTTCTGGAGCTTTTAGTTTTTCGGGGGGAGCAAGTTCAAGACCTTCCATGTGTAACACCTCTGTTATCAATTATAAATTAGCAAATTAAGACTTTCTATTTATACAAAAGCTCTCTGCAAGTTGTCAATTGGCTTTTAGGCGATCTAATAGGATTGATTATCCATTTAGAATACTTGGATCGCCTCACAGCCATCCTGAGAACAACTTCAACGGACAATTGTTTTCTTAAGATGGCCTTAGGCTCAAATATCTTCGCCATCATCCCTTTATTATACGTCAAAGTACCAAAAGGGTTCTACGTTCTACTGAAAACAAAAAGCCCCGAAACAGTGTTTCGGGGCCACATAATATCTTCGAGTAATGACTGTATCAGCTTTTGAAAAAGCTTCTAGTCGGCCGCAACCGCATCATTGACAACTGTGATCACCGCTTCAAAGCTTTCCAACGTTTCCTTTGGAAGATGGCAGAAAACACGGTGGCCGTTGTCAAATTCACGCCATGGTGGAATTTCCGTCTCACACAGCTTGCCACCATCAGGCATTAACTTGCGGCGCGGGCAGCGCGTATGGAAACGGCAGCCACTGGGTGGGTTTAATGCGCTAGGGACAGATCCTTCCAGCCGGATTCGTTTTTGTTTAATGGTTGGATCAGGGATAGGGACGGCCGACAGTAACGCCTCAGAATATGGGTGATAGGGCGGCCGGTAAATCGCTTCAGCCGGTCCGATTTCCATAATCTGCCCCAAATACATCACCGCGATATAGTCCGAAAAGAAGCGAACCACACTCAAATCGTGAGCGATGAAAATCATCGTCGTACCAATGTCACGCTGAATATCAATCAACAAGTTAAGGATTGCCGCTTGTACTGAAACATCTAATGCTGAAACCGGCTCATCACACAACAGAAGGTCGGGCTTGCTGGCTAAGGCTCTGGCGATACCTACACGTTGTTTTTCGCCGCCTGACAACTGGCGAGGGAGGCGGTCCAAGTAATTTGCACCCAGCCGCATTGCATCAAGTAGTTTGATGACTTCGACACGTACCTCTTCTTTTGGCACGGTGCCAAATCGGATCATCGGCCGACCGATTTGCTGCCCCACCGTATAGGATGGGTTCATCGTTGAATCAGGATTCTGGAAAACCATCTGAAGCTCTTGAATCAGTGCATTATCACGGTCTTCAAGAGCTGTTGTGATGTCATATCCCAAAAATTCCGCTTCTCCACCCGTTGAATCTTCCAAGCCAATCAAGGTTTTAATCAGGGTACTTTTGCCACAGCCAGACTCCCCAACAACACCGAGCGTGCTACCGCGTGGAACCATAAAAGTCGCATCTTCAACCGCTTTAACTTGACGGGGTTGCTCTAGCCCAAATACCGCCTTAAGCGAGTTCCCTGGTACGTCGTAATACTTTTTCAACCCTTTAACTGTAATAATCGGCTCGTTCAGGGTGACATCTTCAGTGGCTGGTCTCACTTTAATATCTTCAGATGGAACCCATGCTGACGGGTCGATATCTTCAGCAAAGTGGCACCGGACCGCATTTCCGTCTGGCAACAAGCGAACCTGCGGCCGTTCGGTAAGACACCGATCTTGAACATAATCACAGCGAGGGCCGTATACACAGCCGGTCGGCCGGTCATTTGGTGGCGGTACGCGGCCGCGAATCGGGTAAAGCTGCGCACTTGCTTTATCTGCACCCAACTTGGGTACACAGCGGATTAACCCTTGAGTATATGGATGCTGCGGCCGAGCAAAAATATCATTGACAGGCGCACGTTCAACCATCTCGCCCGCATACATGACATTTACGAAATTACACACACGCGCCACAACCCCAAGGTTATGGCTAATGTACATAATCGCTGTATCAAACTCATGTCGAAGTTCAGCAATTAGGTCAAGCACGGCCGCCTCAACCGTTACATCTAAAGCCGTCGTAGGCTCGTCCATCACCAACAATGCTGGGTTCGTAAGCAACGCCATAGCGATAACTACCCGTTGCTGCTGTCCACCCGAAATCTGATGCGGATAGCGGGTCAAGACATTGGCAGGATCAGGCATATAAACCCGATCAAGCATTTGAACACAGCGTTCAACCGCTTCTTCGTCAGACATCCCTCGATGAACGGTCAAAACCTCTTTCATCTGCGAGCCCAATGTCAAAGATGGGTTGAGTGCCTGCATCGGATCCTGATAAACCATGGCAATTGAATCACCACGCAGTTTGCGTAGCTCTTCGCCTGATTTACCAATCAGTTCTTCCCCTTGGAAAAGAACTGACCCTCGTTTAACGTATCCGTTTTCACCCAGAAAGTTAAGAATCGCCCAAGCAACGGTACTTTTACCGCAGCCAGACTCACCCACAATGCCAATCGATTCGCCACGGTGCAAATCAAAAGAGACGTTTTGCACAGCCTCAATTTCTCCACCCCGAATCTTATAAGCAACCGCAAGGTCTTTTACTTCTAGAACCGGTTTATCTTTTTTGTTATTTTCCACAGCCATAATTTTATTTGTCTCTATTTTTGGTATCTGCTTAGTTCTTCACGTAAGCCGTCAGCAAATAAATTTAAACCGATAACTAAAGTTGAAATCGCCAAAGCGGGCCAAATAACCAGATTTGGCGTCGAAAAGATTAATTCACGTCCATCATTTACCATGCTTCCCCAGTCTGGTTCAGGTGGTTGAAGACCTAAGCCCAAGAAACCTAATGTTCCAATCGTAAAGATCGCATATCCTACACGCAGCATCGCATCAACCAGCAATGGGCCACGCGCATTTGGCAAGATTTCGCGAAACATGATGTATGGCAGGCTCTCGCCACGGGTTTCGGCCGCACGAATATAGTCTCGCGTCTTAATATCAAGGGCTAATGATCGGGCTAAACGGGCGATACCGGGTGCTCCGGTCACTGTGATCGCAATAATAATGACCAAGTCACCTTGACCTAACGCCGCAATCACAACGATATAAAGCACGATACGCGGGAAGGCGACCAGAGCATCCATAATCTGCATCACAATCTGTTCAGTCCAGCCCCCTTTGTAACCGGCTAAAAGCCCAAAGCTTGTTCCCACCAGTAATGAGCCAAATACCCCCCACAGTGCCACGCCACCTGGAATAACAAATTCTGACCACCCATCAGGGGCGATTGCACCAAGGAACCGGCTTATTAATGAGGTCGATCCATCTTGAGTCACATCGTCTCTCGGTAATGGAATACGTGTTTTTAGAAGAATGACTTGTCCACCAGCCATCAAGCGAGAGAGCACATCCCGGCCGGTTTTGTCTGTTCCTAATAGAAAATCAGGACTTGGTCGGGTACGTTCATCATAATCTTCTAAGTCAATCCAAGGGAGAAAGGTATAGACATAAGCGGATCGTTGGGCATCTCTAAAAAATTGTTCGTTTGGATCATGTGGTGTCCAAAAAAGAGAGAGAGCTGCCATTCCAAACCAGAATAAAACGATTGCCAGACCAAACATCCCAACCGGTGAGTCGAAGATGATTGATACATTTTTCCATATTTTTGCCAGACGAGAAGGAGCACGACTGGCTTTAAGTTCAGGTTGAGTAGTTGCCATTTGAATTTTCCTTTCTCTATCCGTACCGAATACGTGGGTTCAAAAATGTATAGGCTAAGTCACCCAAAAGTCGGGTTGCCACAGCGATTAAAACAGTGACCATTGCCGCCGCTTCAACGGCATTTGGGTCACCAAAGATCGAGTGGTCATAAATGAACTTGCCCAGTCCTTGAAATCCAAAAATCACCTCAACCACAACAATGCCACCAATTAAATAGTTGACATGCAACATAATAATAGTAATCGGGGCTAATAGAGCATTTCGCACTGCATGGCGAAAGACAACCCGACGGAAAGGCATTCCTTTGATAATGGCGGTCCGAATATACGGTGCAGCCATCACTTCAACCATGCTCGCACGGGTCATACGGATAATGTACCCTAGCTCCACAGCCGTGAGCGTTAGCACTGGTAAAATCAGCTCTTTTGGCTTCTCAAAAATCGCATTAGGGCTGTCGGCCAAAGTAGTCGTCGGGATTTTAAGTGCACTTAACCAGGCTTCCGGCAGCCAGCCTGCATCAATTAACCCAGGCAGCCAATTATTGGACCAGTAGATCCCTACCACCAAAATCAGCAGAACCCCTGTCACAAACTCTGGTGTTGCAGTGAGTGCTAAACTCGTAATTGAAACAAACCGGTCAAAGAATTTCCCTTCGTTAATACCGGTCATAATGCCCAAGAGTAGAGCAAGTGGCATGACGATAATAAAGGCTAGTCCCGCCAAAACGGCCGTATTACGTATTCGAGTCGGAAGTGTTTTAGAAACAGGACGTGTCGTCTTTAAGGAAACTCCGGCATCACCTCGAACGAGACCTTTGCGCAACGGAACCCATTTTACGGCAGAACCGCTTATCTCTTGAATACCTGTTTGAGTAGAAACAAAGGCTTTTTCCGACCCCCCTTCCAACCATTTTGCAGCTCGGTTATTGATATCAACCCCCCAGAAAATGCTTTCTCCGGTACCAGGCTCGTCAACCCACAGGTCACCTGCTTTTTCGCGAAAGAAGGTGCCATCATCACGCCGAACGAGATAAAGTATCTCTCCGCTTGTACAAAAACCTGAGTCAATGTCTTCTGACCGGTTACAAATTTCATGACGAACCAATCGGCCATCATCAAGCTGTACATACCATTGTGGCTCTTGGATCTCCTCATTAAAGACAGACTGCAAATCCCCAACTTCACCTGAAAGCCGCCAGTCGTTCCCCAGAAGCCAATCAACGTAACGTATAGAAGCACGTTGGTCAAGACCAAGCTGTTTTCTCAGCGAATCTCGTTGTTCTGGTGTCGAGAAGACACCAAGGATCTGAATTGTCACATCTCGCCCGCCAACTTCCAGTAAGGTAAATAGGACGATTGAAACTACTAACATTGTAACGAGTGTCGATATGACACTTCGCATCAAAAATCTGGCCATGACTTGCTCCAAATGGTATTAAAATTTTAAACTATTGGTCTTCCTGTATGAAAACCACCTGCTACATTATAAGATAATAGGTAGCAAACGTGGGAGCATGGAATATCCATGCTCCCACGTATCGAGTCAGGTTTGATTAGATCGGAATAAATCTAACAAAACCGATACCCGAAATATGTCTTAAGCAGCTGAAACCCAAGTTTCGTTCAACAAGTCATAGCTGGTTGGATGCCCAGGCAGGTTATGAACACGAGTGCTGTGAATCCGCCATGAGCTCTTGAAGAATGCCAAACCGATAGGTCCACGCTCTTGCATGATATCCATTAACTGACCGATTTTTTCGCGGCGAGCCGTTACATCAAGCGTTGCTTCAGCTTCTTTCAAGATTGCAGAGAACTCATCATCAACCCAGCGGGTTTCGTTCCATGGAACTGGCACACCGTCAGCATCTGCAATATACGCCAATGGAATGACCATAGTGTCTAAAGGACGATGTGTCCAAGCAGTAATGCCGAGAGGAACTTCAACCCAACGATCCCAATAACCGCCAGCTTCTGTAATGTCTAGGTCAAATTCAAAACCGCTACCTGCTGCATCTTCTTTCAAAGCTTCAGCATATTCTTGCTCACCTTCATCATTTTTGGTGACGATGGTTGCTCGAAGTGGCAATGAAGCGCCGGTTTCAGCAGCCCATTCTTCAAGAAGAGCTTTTGCACCTTCTGGATCGTATTCTGGAATTGGACGTGGATCATAAGCAGGATGGACTGGAGCCACATGTGCATCAACGCCCAAGTCACCTTCGCCAAAGTACGCCAAAGACAAGATCTTTTCACGATTTTGGATTTTACGAAGTGCGTTACGAACGCGAACATCATTCCATGGCTCAAGGTCAACACGCATGCGCAAAATCAAGGTTTGAGCCGTTGAAGCCGATTGAACAACCATGTCTGAGTTGTCTTTAAGAGCCAACCAGTCAGCCGGACGCGGGTTATAGAACGAATCAACCTGACCTGACTGCAAACCAGCGATAGAAGCATCTTTGTCGATAGAGACATAAACAACTTCATCAAGGTAAGGCAAAGATGCGCCATCTTCACCCATTTGCCAATAGTCTTCGCGACGCGTTAAAACAGCGCGTTCACCATCAGTAAACTCAGTTAGGGTAAATGGGCCAGTTCCGATTGGCTGTTGGATAAAGTCACCTTCAAACGAGCGATGCATAATAGCCGCTGGATAATGGAAAAGATGCTCTGGTACACCGATGTTTGGTGAGGTTAGCGTGAGTTTGATTGTGTAATCGTCAACTCTCTCTACGCTGTTCATACCGTCTAGGTAAGACAGCAGACCTAACATAGAAGAGCCAACTTCTGGGTCTAGCCATTGGCTAAAGTTGAACATAACATCATCAGCATCTAGCTCATCGCCATTGTTGAATTTAATGCCTTTGCGGATGTTAAGCGTCCACTCAGATACATCTGCATTCGCTTCCCAACTTTCTAACAGATGTGGGGTTGTAATGTTGTCTGGGTCAGTCAAGGTTAGGTATTCCGCAACTTGGCGTACAACATTTGCACCTTCAACCCAAGAGAGGCGGGCAGGATGGTCGAGCAACTGAAGTTGCGCGCCCATTGTCAGCGTGCCACCACGTTGGATGCCGTCCATCATTTCCTCTTCGGCCATCTCTTCTTCGACGACTTCCTCAACCACTTCTTCCTCAGCAACCACTTCTGCAGGGGCTTCTTCTACAACAGGTGCAGCTGGGGTTGAACAGGCTGTAGCCAATGCGGCTGACATACCTAAAAGGGTTGCAAAGCGAATGAATTCGCGACGTGAAATACGTCCTTCTTTCAGCGCGGTAAACGCATCAGGGATCCGAGGATGCACTTCGTACATCTGCTCTTTTATCTGTTTATCTTCTTTTGTCATGAATAATCTCCTCCGATTATGAACTAACAGTAACCGAAAATAAAAATAACAGTCGCAAGCGACTAGGTTAACACGGGGTAATTAAAACCAAGTTGATACATGGTCTTTTTAAGCAGGTCTCATAAAACTTTGGGCAAAGATTTTTAAAAAAAAAGTTCGTTCCGTTGTGAGAGGTGCATCTGACCCTATTTTTAGCATGTTCTCTAGCTTTTCCGAGGTTAAAACGAAACAACTTATTGTCGGATTAAATGTACCTATTTACCAATATACATCAAAAAGACAGATTAATACATTGGCTACCTGATATATCACGAGTATATCTTAATTAAACTCATTCGCAACCAAGAACGGCCGATCAGCTTGTCACTTTCAAATCGATACTCAAACCGTTTAGAATTGCATTTCCCGTTAAATGATCCAATTGATAATCATCTGTTAAATCGTTAAAGCTGACGCCTGGGGCTGATTTTGCCACCGCTAGTTCGACTCCGTCGAGATCATGCCCCCACCCGTGAGGGATGCACACAACACCAGCCATGACAGCATCGCTAATTTCGGCCGGCAGCACAATTTCACCACTGTTTGATGATACTGTAACGTTTTGCCCAGTTGAAATATCAAAAGCCTTTGCATCAGCTGGATTAATGAGAGCGATACAGCGATTCTTCCCTTTGATCAAACGCTGACTATTATGCATCCATGAATTGTTTGAACGTAGATCTCGGCGGCCGATAAGCACAAGTGACTCAGGGTTTTCTTCCTGTTTGGCGAAAACAGCGGCAACCCGTTCAAGATCGGCCGTAATCGATTCAGGTGCAATTTCGATAAAACCACTTTGTGTTTGGATAACTGTGCCGCGACCCGTTTGCAACGGTCCGAAGTCCAGCCCGTGCGGATTTTGTTTGAGCTTTTCTAAAGACAGGTTTTCAGAGTCATAAGGGCCGTTTTGTAATGAAAAATCAACCAGTTGCGCCGGGGTCATCTTATTCATAGGAGCATTTTCATCATATGGTTTTTCGGCCGGAGCCAACCGTTTCGCTAGCTCGCGATAAATCTGCCAATCATGCCGTCGGTCATCACCTTCATGGGGTGGAAACAGCGGTTCTGAGTATTTGGCCGTGTTGCGCACCGCCAATCCGTGAAATACCACATCATAATGGTCTGTTTCAAGCCCCGTTGTCGGAGGCAAAATAATGTCGGCATGACGAGTTGTTTCATTAATATAAATATCAATAGCGACGCAAAAGTCTAATCCTTTAAACGCTTTATCTAGCTTTTTGCCGTTAGGGGTTGATAAGATCGGATTGCCAGCCACAGTCAGCATCGCTCTGATCTGCCCAT
>JBLIMP010000038.1:0-21223 GCA_047638855.1 Cellvibrionaceae bacterium
GCCCGGCGCATGGCAGAAATCGGGGTTCCTATCGTCAGGAGCATCGGCGGCCGAGCCACGTTTGAAGGGGCTGATGCTGCCTACTATGCACCCGACAAGGTGATTATCGGCCGAGGATTGCGCACAAATGCGGCCGGAGTTGCTCAAGTCACAGCCACGTTAGAACAAATGGGGGTATCAACCGTACAGATGGATATGCCGGTCGGGTATGGTTCGATGCACCTCATGGGGATGCTCAGAATCGTCGATAAAGACCTCGCCATCGGCTACCCGGTTAGACTCGCTCATAGCGCTATGGAAACCCTCCAGGCCGCTGGACATGCAGTTCATTTTCTGCCAGATCCTGATGAAGCGACACGCGGGTTCGGGTTTAATTTTGTAACACTTGGCCCAAGAAAAATATTGATGGCAGCAAACAATCCCGTCACCCAAGCATTTTTTGAATCGCTTGGCATCGAATGTGTTACAGTAGAAATTGACGAATTAAGCAAAGCGGCTGGTGCAATCGGCTGCTTAAGCGGTGTCGTTGAAAGAGAAATAATAAGGTAGGAATTAAATGACAGATAAAGAAATAACTATTTTAAATGAAGACCCAAAAAACGAAGGGAGCTTTATGACGAACCCTTTATCCGAAAAAGGGGTGCCCCGGTGGCTCGTCATGATCTTTTCGGTTATCGGATTTATCTATATCCTAAATCCAACTGCAGGACTTGTTGAACTAATTCCTGATATAGTGCCGTTTGTTGGCAACCTGGATGAAGGCGGTGCATTCCTTTTAATTTGGTACGGCTTGCTCGAAATTGTTGAAGGGCGTAAAAATCGCTAACCAAGCCAAGTCAACAGAATTAAGATTTCCAAAAATTTCTGTGTTTCAAAATAAATAACGCTAAAATCCCCCCATGTGGCAAACTAAAATAGTCAAATGGGGGGATTTTGTTTTCCAGCCCCCATTTCTCAATATTTCGGTTATTCTCATCGGCCTATGTTTTGTTGGATGCGGCTCTGCACAGCAAGCGGTTCCGGCCGAACAACTGCAAAACCTCCCCACGTCTACAGCAGTCGTTATTCCAACAGCATCCCCAACGGCGACCGCCACACAAACCATACCAATAGAAAACACCCCCACGGCAATACCTACGCACACACCTACTTCAACATTTACCCCGACAGCAACCCCATCCCCCACAACCGAGCCTCTCATCATTTCTGGCGATCCGGTAGCGTTTACACAACGTGATCCAGAGCCAACCAACCGTACAAGTTGCGGCGAGGTAGATACATTCGATTTCCCAATGGATCCGCCAAATGGGGCTTTATTTACCCAAAGTGGGCAAGATTTCGGCCGTTTTCGTGAACGCTATGACAAGTTTCATGCAGGGGAAGATTGGGGGCAACGGGGTGGAGTCACATTGGGCGCACCAGTACACAGCATCGGCAACGGCCGGATCACCTATGCTCAACCGCTCGGCTGGGGGGCTGATAAAGGGGTCGTTATTATCGAGCATATTTTCAACGATGGACGCAAAGTTTTGTCGTTTTACGGCCATCTTGACGAAGAAAGTTTTGAAGTTTTCGCGGGTGAGTGTGTTGCGCGCGGACAACAGTTAGCGTTAGTGGGCAATCCTAAGACCCGCCCCCATCTACATTTTGAAATACGCACCCATGCACCAGATCAAACACTAGGTGGGTATTGGGGCGTTGACCCACGGCTGGCGGGATGGATTTGGCCTTCACGGCGGATCTGGGACGAACGAATAAGAGCATCTTCGGGGGTTGTTTGGGTTCGGCCGTTTGAATTCACCCGTGTTTTGTCACTGGGTCAATTGCCCAGCGGCCGTTTAGCCATTTTAGACAACAAAAAGCTTTGGTCACTTGACCCAGAAACCGGCACACAGCGCCAATTTTTATCGGCTCTAGAAGAACCAACCCATGCAGTCGTTTCGGCCGGCAAGCTATTCGTCACACAAAATAACGATGTCGGTTTGATCTATAGATTTAGAGAAGACAACTTACTAAGCCCGACCTCAATTGGAGAGTTTCCGGTTCAACCCGCGAATAGCCAACTGATTGCACGGCCGGGCGGCGGTATTGTCGTGGCGTTTGGTCAAACGCTTGTAGGAATCAACGAAATTGGTGAAGAGCTTTGGCAGGTTGAAACGGGCGGCCGGTTCAATTCACACGTCAAAAACGAAGCGTCGATATTTTTAACAACGAATGGTGACCCAGGAGCGGTATGGGAAATCACAGCAACCCATCCGCCTAAAAAGATAGCCGATTTAGGCAATCGTATTGCTCTGTCGGGCGAAAATCTTTGGGTCTATGCAACCACCGGAATTTACAAAGTAAAGATCAACAACGATGAACGGGCAATTGAGGAGGTCAAGCTTCTACCAACGGCCGATCTCCGGCGGGGTGATTTAACCCCATTACCCGGCGGCGGGCTGCTCATCGCCCATGTGGGGGGTGATGACAATCGTTTGTTCGGGTTTGCGGCCGACGGCGAAATGACATGGGAACGATCGTATCGAGAACTACCTAGAGGCTCTCAGCGGTTGACCACGCTAAACGGGCAACCGTATCTGATCTCAGAAGGGGGTGAGCGTTCGGCCGGGGAAATCACCGTTTACGAAATAGAGATGCAGAACAACCGCTTAAACCGACTGTTTCTGGGCGATACTCGTTTCTCTAATCGAGTTGATAGTTGGATCATGCCGGTGAACGATAGTCAGTTGCTGATTAATATTGGTGGGGGTTCCATGCAGATATTTGATCCAACGAAGGCTTTGCTAGAAATGGCAGAAGCGGCCGAAAAAAACGGGAACTAATAGATTTATCCGTTTTACAGAATTCAAGACGTGCCTACATGCAAAGATTTAACAGCGTAACCGATTAAACATCCCTTCATCCCATCTAAACGTTTATCACTTGAATTAGATAAATTAGATTGGTTATATTTCGACCCTATTAAATCAGTGGGTAAAATTAACGTGCTAATTTGAACCGTCGTGCTTATGCAACTCGATAAACACTTGGACCTCTTTTACTCCTCATCTAATATCTTCATCTACTAAATGAAGCAAGGAACTGCCATGACTTATACCTTTGCAGACTGGACCAACAACATTCAGCACTCGCTGATGCGGCGGCTTAACCGCCATTTTCAAGGGCTTGACGATTTTATTTCTCTCGCTGGAGGGTTGCCAGACCCCGAACTAATGCCAAATCAAGCCTTAGCCGATGCCGCCAACCATGCCTTGCTCAATCAATATTCAACCGCTCTGCAATATGGGGGAAACCGCCCTGGGCTTAAAGAGCACGTTGCCAATCTGATGAAAGAACGTGGGGTTGAATGCCAACCTGACGGCATTGAAATTACGTCAGGCGGGCAACAATGTATGGACCTGCTCTCCCGCATCTTTTTAAACCACGGCGACACCGTTGCAATGGCCGACCTGTCTTATGCGGGCGTTCGCCAAGCAAGTGGCCCGCTAAAGCCTAACATTTTGTCGATCCCCATCGACCCAAATCATGGGTTAGACATCGACTTTTTAGAGCAAAAATTAAAAGATGGGGTTCGGCCGAAGTTTCTATACACCGTTGTATCGGCCCATAATCCAGTTGGGGTCACGATGTCACTGGCGAATCGAGAGCGGCTGATGCGGCTGGCGCGCCAATACGAAATGCCGGTGCTAGAAGATGACGCCTACGGCTTTTTAGAATATGACGGCGAACAACTCCCCGCTTTAACCGCCATCGACCCAGAATGGGCGATTTACATTGGCTCTTTTGCTAAAATCTTAGCCCCTGGCGTCCGCATGGGATGGATTATCGCCCCTGAACCGGTTCTTGAGAAGGTTGGGGTTGCAAAACAAATGGCGACACTGTCTACTTCGCCGATGAGTCAACACATCGTCCAAAATTATCTCGATAACAACGATTTTCCGGCCCATATCGCTGGGTTGCGTACCGTTTACGGCCGACGGCGAGACGTGATGATGGACGCAATTGCAGAGCATTTTCCAGCCGAAGTCACCGTTTATCGGCCGACCGGTGGCATGTTCATCTGGGCCAAACTACCCAACGAGCTAGATGCGATGGATGTGATCAAACAAGCGGCGGCTGAAGAGTCGGTGGGCTGTAATCCTGGGGCGGCATTTGGCACAACCCCGGCCGATGAAGAAAAATATAAATCATACATTCGGCTGGCGTTTGTCCGGTACGACGAGGCTATTTTAGCCGATGGTATTGCTCGATTGGGGCGTACACTCAAGAAACTTTGCTAAGGCAAATCTGAAAAATTAATCATTCTTCATTGTCCATTCCCCATTGGCAATTTTAAACAGCCAAACACATTAGGAAATGGGCAATGAAGAATGAAGAACGGAGAACGAAGAACTTATGAACGGCGCACAAGCACTTATCCAAACTTTAGTCAACGGAAATGTTGACGTTTGCTTTATGAACCCGGGAACCTCTGAAATGCACTTTGTAGCGGCACTGGATGACGTGCCAGAAATGCGGCCGATCTTGGGGTTATTCGAAGGGGTCGTGACAGGGGCCGCTGACGGCTATGCCCGCATGACGGGCAAACCGGCCGCTACCTTGCTCCATTTGGGGCCAGGGCTGGCAAATGGCTTTGCTATGCTCCACAATGCTCGACGTTCCTTTTCTCCCATGATTAACATTATTGGGGACCATGCGAGTTGGCATTTGAAATATGATGCCCCGTTGACCTCAGACATTGTTTCGGTTGCGAATCCTGTCTCAAAATGGGTTAAATCATCGGTGTCGGCCAATGCCATCGGACCAGACACAGCGGAGGCGATTCAGGCCGCACTTGGCAACCCTAATGGCATTGCGACGCTGATTTTGCCTGGCGATACGGCGTGGGACGAAAGCACTGTTGGGCCGGTCCTCACCATCCCACAACCGGCCGCGCCCACTTTTCAATCGGATGCGGTTGAGCAGGTTGTCAAGGTTTTAATGTCGGGTGAACCCACGGTATTAGTGCTAGGAAACCGTGCGATTCGAGCTGACGTTTCGTTAGTGGCAAATCGAATCGCCCATGCTACGGGGGCAACTGTGATGGCCGGTCGGCCGACCGGCCGACTGGAACGCGGAGCCGGTTTACCCAACATTCAGCGCATTCCTTATCCGATTCCCCAAGCGGTGCAAAAACTTGAAGCGTTCAAGCACATTGTGCTTGTCGATGCCCATCCACCGGTTGGCTTTTTCGGCTATCCCAATCTGCCCAGTGAATTGTGGCAACCGGGGACCCAAATCCACCGACTAACCGAACATGGGGAAGATTCGGCCGGAGCATTGGCCGCTATTTGCGACCTGCTCAACATCGGTGATGATCCGGGGCCGTTGGCGGAACTTAATCGCCCTGGTTTACCAACGGGCGAGCTAGATATTCCAAAAGTATGGCAAGCGATTGCAGCCCTGATACCAGAAAACACAATTTTATCTGACGAGTCTTTGACATCTGGCTGGAGCAGCGAGAAGTTTATGGCGGTTGCCCCACCCCATGATGTGCTGACCGGCACGGGGGGTGCCATTGGTGGCGGTTTGCCTTATGCTGTGGGTGCGGCCGTGGCCTGCCCAGATCGCCAAGTGATTAACCCGCAGGCTGATGGCTCTGCGATGTATTCGATTCAGGCACTTTGGACGATGGCGCGCGAAAACCTCGACGTGGTTTCGATTATTTGGAACAATCGGGCGTATCGTATCTTAGAAGGGGAACTTGAGAAGGTTGGCGCATCGGCCGATACGCCGAAAGCTCAGTCGATGTTAAATCTGGACAATCCAGAGCTCAACTTCGCTACAATGGCGCAAGGGATGGGGGTTGAGGGGACACGGGTGACGTCGGCCGAAGATTTTTGTAAAACGCTTGAAGGGGCAATCGGTAAGTCAGGACCACATTTGATTGAAGTTATGATATAGATAAAATGATGGGATGATTTTTCACCTCATCATCCCATCAAAAAAACATGAAACCAGCAGAGATAAAACCAGACATTACGTTCGAAGATTTTGAAAAACTCGACATTCGGGTCGGCACAATTACGGCCGTGTCCGATGTTGAAAAATCAGACAAACTACTTAAGCTCACCGTCGATTTTGGCGATCACAGCCGTTCGATTTTAGCAGGCATGAAAAAAGAGCGTGATGATCCACAGGAAATTGTGGGGAAACAGGCTCTTTTTGTCGTCAATATGCCACCTCGTAAAATGGCGGGGGAAGTGTCGCAAGGGATGCTGTTTGACATCGGCTATGCTGATGGAGTTGTACCAGTTCTGGCAATGCCAGAAAGCCCGGTTCCAAATGGAACACGGGCGGGTTAAGTCGATTTAACAAAATGGATTTCAGTTTCGCTTAACGGTTTTTGCAACACATTGCGCTAAATTCGTGAATCCGATACTCAAATAAATTAGGAGAAAAATTATGTCCGTAGCAGCAGATCGTTATATTAAAAGTTTGCAGTTTCACGACCATGTTATTAAAGGTAAAACTGAAGGTGTTACCCATGAGCAAAGCTTGCTCCAGCTATCTTTCCCCAGCAATTGTATGAACTGGAATTTGGGCCATCTACTTGTGTATCGCCATCAATATTTAGGTTGGCTCGACGGGGTCAGCAAACCGGATGAAGCAGAGTTTGCGGTCTACGGTGCGGGATCAGAACAGATGGTTGATGGGACGCATGCGATGCAACTAGCTGAGATTCTGGAGCGACTTAACGCCGTGTCGGCCGACATCGTGACAGCCCTTGAGGCGGCCCCGGCCGAAAAGTTCGACGCTATTTTTGACGCTGAAGCCGGAACGACGATTGATGACCGGCTCCGTTTTTATGTGATGTTTCACGAGGCGTATCACATCGGGCAATTAGAACCGCTGTTTGAGCTAGCAAAAGCGTAATGCCGATTCTTATTAGGCTATCCAGCGAAAATAATTATCCAAGGGTGCGGATCAAATAGTTCATGAGCTCAACGAAGAGCTTGTCAACAATAGCTAGGGAAGATATGGATTTATACGAATTTGGCGACAATGAAATTTATGTCACAAAGATGGGTCTTGGGCTGGCCGCTTTGGGTCGGCCGGGATATATCAATCTAGGCCACGATACAGATTTAGGCGAAAACAAGTCGGCCGAAGTCATGGCTGTACAAGCCGCAAACATGCTTGATTATGCTTGGGGAAAAGGGGTTCGCTATTTCGATACGGCCCGATCTTACGGCAAAGCGGAGCTGTTTTTGGGAGATTGGCTGATGGCGAGAAACATCCCTGAGCCGGGGGTTAATATCGGTTCAAAGTGGGGATATACGTACACTGCCGATTGGCAGGTGGCTGTCCCAGAAGGGATAAAGCACGAAGTCAAAGAGCACACGGTTGACGTTTTAGAAAAACAGCTTAAAGAAAGCAACGCGGCTCTGCCAGGTCATTTAGATTTGTATCAAATCCATTCAGCCACGCTTGAAAGTGGGGTGCTCGATAATCGGCCGGTGCTTGATAAGCTGGCTGAAATGCGAGATAGTGGTTTGCTCATTGGGCTGTCGGTCAGTGGCCCCAATCAGGCAGTGGTCATTGAAAAGGCGATTGATGTTCAGTTCGATGGCAAGCGGCTATTTGACTCTGTGCAGGCGACCTGGAATCTGCTCGAACAATCGGCCGGCCCTGCGTTGCAAGCGGCTAGTAACGCAGGGATGGGGGTTATCATTAAGGAGGCGGTCGCCAACGGCCGTTTAACCAGCAAAAACAACGATCCCAAGTTTATGCGTAAAATGATCCAGCTAAATAAGGTAGCGAAAATGCATGGGGTTGGCGTCGATGCGATTTCGCTGGCGGCCGTTATCGCGCAGCCATTTGTCAATATTACGTTGAGCGGTGCGGCAACAATCGACCATCTATCATCAAATTTGGAAGCCCTTGATATCAAATGGCAAGACGACGTAAATGAGTTATTTGTCGGTTTTGGGGAGACGCCCAAAGCATATTGGGGGACTCGAAGTAATCTTGCCTGGAACTAAAGCCAGCAGATAATAGATCAAGATGACAAACAACGAAGATATTGTTTCGCTTTTAGGGAAACATCTCCAACAAATCCGTAAAGAAAAAAAACTGACGCTTGAACAACTTGCCCAAAAGTCGGGCGTTTCTCGCTCGATGCTGTCTCAAATCGAACGAGGGCAGGCAAATCCAACCTTTGGCACACTCTGGAATTTGAGTCGTGCATTGGGTCTAGATATGTCTGAACTCGTCGAAGAGTTTGAGGCAAATGGGACAGGGCAGAGCAAAATTGAACATGTCACGGCCGACAACACGCCCCGTATCACCAACATCCAAAATGGCTGCACTCTAGCAATTTTAGGCCCGCCAGAACAAGTCGGGAAATATGAATGGTACGAAATCACAATTCAACCAAACGGTGTTTTAGATAGTCAACCGCACACGCAAGGCTGTCGTGAGCATTTAACGATTCTCAATGGGCGAGCACAAGTCAAAAGTGGGGATCAATTGTTGACAATTACGGCCGGAGATACAGCCCGCTATCAAGGAGATATCCCCCATTCAATCTCTTGTATTGGAGACGAGATTTTATCCGCCTTGTTAGTTGTAATGGGCTGATCACATAAGTTCAGCTTCTTCAACCATTTATATCAAGCAACCTGCCTATTCTCACCCCTTGACAATTCCATCATGATGCATCAGAATTCCACTATATTGGATTTTTAGAGGTGCATCATGTCCGTAAAAACATATCAGCGGCTAACCAATGAGTTAGCTACCATCGATAAAGAAGGGCTCTACAAACGAGAACGCATAATCACATCTCCCCAGTCGGGTGAGATCAGGGTCAACATCAATGGGAGTGATCAGCCTATCATCAATCTGTGTGCAAACAACTATTTGGGGCTGGCCGATCATCCAGAAATTATCGAAGCGGCAAGCCAAGCGATGCGCGACTACGGGTACGGCATGGCATCGGTTCGCTTTATTTGCGGCACAACTGATTTTCATCGTCAGCTCGAAACGTCTATCGCTAACTTTACCCAGTTTGACGACGCGATTTTGTTTGCGGCATGTTTTGACGCCAATGGTGGAGTATTTGAACCTCTATTAACTCAAGATGATGCCATCGTTTCCGATTCGCTCAATCACGCTTCGATCATTGATGGGATTCGGCTATGTAAAGCGAAGCGATACCGTTTTGCAAACAATGACATGGCTGATTTAGAAACGCAACTAATTGAAGCAACGGCCGCAAATCCGCGCACCATCATCATTGCCACCGACGGTGTTTTCTCAATGGACGGTTATATCGCCAATGTCCCAGAGCTACGTCGCTTGGCTGACAAATATGACGCACTGCTGATGATTGATGATTGTCACTCAACTGGTATTTTGGGGGCTGAAGGGCGAGGGACGGCCGCTCATTACGGGCTGCAAGCAGATATTTTGACCGGCACACTGGGCAAAAGCTTGGGCGGTGCGGCCGGTGGCTTTGTGGCGGCCGCGCAACCGGTTATCGATATGTTGCGCCAACGCTCACGCCCTTATCTTTTCTCCAACTCGCTTCCGCCTGCTATCGTTGGTGGTGCGCTAAAGGCGATTGAAATTTGCCGGGATGGGGATGATCTACGTGAAAGGCTTCTCGATAATGCGAAATACTTTCGTGCTGGCATGGAGGCGGCTGGATTTGACCTGTTACCAGGTGAACATCCGATTATTCCAATCATGCTAGGTGAAGCGCAATTAGCCCAGGATTTAGCCAATCGTTTGTACGAATTAGGCGTGTATGTCACCGGATTCTTCTTTCCAGTTGTCCCAACGGGCAAAGCTCGAATCCGTACCCAAATGTCGGCCGCGCACACGCGTGAAAACCTTGATACCGCGATTGCGGCCTTTACGAAAGCGGGCAAAGAACTGGGTATCATAAATAGAATTGTTCCTCAATAAGAAAACCAATTGTTTTGACAAGACAAACAGGATTTACAAGATAAAACCATCCTGTTCATCTCGTAAATCCTGCCAAAAGCTTATTCGAGAACAACTCTAATACTATGAAAGGGTAAAAATCATGAGAGCACTCGTTAAATCAAAAGCAGAGAAAGGGTTGTGGCTACACGACAATCTAGACATCCCAGAACCGGGGTCAAACGATGTACGCATTAAAATTTTAAAAACGTCGATTTGTGGTACGGATGTTCACATTTATGAGTGGGACGAGTGGGCGCAAAAAACGGTCCCTGTTCCCCTTGTGACAGGGCACGAGTATGTTGGGGTCATTGATAAGGTCGGCCGTGAAATCAAGCATCTTCAAGTAGGTCAACGCGTATCAGGCGAAGGTCACATCGTTGGTAACACAAGCCGGAACAGTCGTGCCGGCCGCTTTCACCTTGACCCTGAAACCAAGGGGGTTGGGGTCAATTGGCCCGGTGCTTTTGCCGAGTATTTGGTCTTGCCAGCTTTTAATGTCATCCCACTACCCGATTCTGTGCCACTCGAAATCGGGGCGATTTTGGACCCGTTTGGAAATGCGGTTCATACTGTTTTGTCTTTTGACATTGTTGGGGAAGATGTACTGATTACGGGGGCTGGCCCTATCGGGATTATGTCGGCCGCAGTTGCTCGGCACGCCGGTGCGCGGCACGTTGTTTTGACAGACGTCAACCCTTATCGGCTAGAGCTTGCGCAAAAAGTAGAACCAGACATTCGAACGGTGAATGTGCTTGAGGAAGACCTACACGAAGTCATGAACGGCTTAGGTATGCAAGAAGGGTTTGATATAGGCTTTGAAATGAGTGGTGCCCCGGCCGCCTTTGAGCAGATGATCGATGTCATGATTATGGGAGGCAAAATCGGTATGCTTGGCATTCCGGCCGGAAAAATGCCGACCGATTGGGGAAAAATCATCTTTAAGGCGCTGACAATCAAGGCGATCTACGGCCGGGAAATGTTCGACACGTGGTACAAAATGTTAGCGATGATCGAAAGCGGGCTCAATCTTACACCGCTGATTACCCATCATTTTGACGCGGCCGACTTTCAAAAGGGATTCGACGCTATGCGCAGCGGCAACGCAGGCAAAGTCATTTTGCATTGGGACAGGTAATAACGTACCTTCTCAATAGCTTGGGAAAAAGCACCCTTCCTCACTTTTTGAGAAGATACATAATAACCATCTAAAAGGTCATTGTTGGTTATTCCCTCACCTTTTCATTCACAAGCATGGAGCTTTCGAGCAGGGTACTGATTTGTTTTCCTCTAATCTTTTAGATGGCAAAGCCACCATTTGAGCTGCCGCCATCTTGCTTTGGATACTCACCCCCGACTCCAGTTCTGCCACATCATTTGTTGAAATCAAACATTCTATGTTTACATAATGATTAAAAGGGACTTTTTATGGAAAACTCGAGTAAAATAGGTAAAATCAGATGGAAAAGTGCCTTCGATAGTATAAATATGCTTTGTATAGGTTCGGTTCGACCAAATTCTATTCCAAGAACGCTGATCATCCTATCCAGAACCTGTCAACATCAAAGTACCTAAATTTTAATAGACTCACCATGTTTTTTTAAAAAGTCATTGTTCAGAATCAGTATCTAAATACCTTCAAGAGAAAAGAGCTAAATGAGCGTAAGAACAATTGGTCGTTACGAAATCATTAGAGAATTGGGACGCGGGGGAATGGCAACTGTCTATCTTGGATTTGATCCTAAGCTAGAGCGAGAAGTTGCGATTAAGGTTCTACCCAGCCAGTTTGCGAATGATCCAGAGTTTTTTGATCGTTTTGAACAAGAGGCAAAAACATTGGCTACTTTGCAGCACAATGCAATTGTAGCTTTGTACGATTCTGGAGAAGATGAAGGCTTCCCATACTTCATTATGCAGTTAATGGAGGGTGGCTCTCTTAAAGAGAAGATCTCTGCCGGTTTACCTGACCTGGAAGATGCCCTCGCTATTATTACTCGCATAGCGAGAGCACTAGAAAAAGCCCACATCACCGGTGTCATACATCGTGATGTCAAGCCGTCGAATATTTTATTTGACGCTGATGGAGCCGCCTACTTAAGCGACTTTGGCATTGTTAAATTAACGCAAGTTGCTGACGGGGCAACCCGAACGGGGGGGGCTATAGGCACCCCTCACTATATGAGCCCAGAACAATTAGACGGTATCGATGATATCGATGCCCGAGCAGATGTTTATGCTCTAGCAGTGGTACTCTACGAAATGTTAACCGGTGACCCTCCTTATGACCATACGAGCAACCCTCGTATCATGGTTATGCACCTAAATGAGCCAATACCTAACATTTTAGAGAAACGGCCGGACTTGCCTCTTCAAATCGATTCAATTATTAAAAAAGGTATGGCCAAAGATAGGGATGAACGATATGGGGGAGCATCTGAATTAGTAGCGGATTTGAAGGCTGCATTACTAAATTGGACACCTAACGCATCCAAACCTAGTAATACTCAAATTGCAGTGCCAGAAGTTATGGCAGTTGAACCGTCACCGTCTCAACTATCGGCAAGCAAGGTGACGCAATCGGCCGCACCCGTGACGACACCGCATATCAATAAAGGATTGACTCAACCTGTTCATAAAACACAGAAGCAGGACAAGGCTCCGTTTGCAAATAATGGATTGCTTTATGCATTGGCAGGTGCTGGAGGGGTAGCACTCATTGTTCTAATAGTGATCGGAATCAGTTACTTGCGCAATGGCAGCGTGATTGAAGAAATCCATCTTACTGAAACGATCCCTGCAATTCAAATTGCGGCAATTGAGCCGACAGAAAAACCAACAGAAAAGCCGTCAGCGACATCAACCTTTGAACCGACTCTGAAGTCAACCCTTGCCCCAGTCGTCATTGCTACATCAAAACCAACCATAACAGCCCAGCCGGTAACAATTGCACCCACTTCAACAAAAGTTGAATCAACGGCAACTGCTCTTCCCACAGATCAACTCACAAATAGCCCAACCCCATCCATTACGCTCAGCGACGCACTTATAGTATTAAATAAGCAGGGTGATTTATTTCAATTCGCCGATCTTTTTGAAAACAATCAGCCAAAAACTTCTGATTCGAGCGTGGTTTTTCATAAGGGTGGATTGACTTTGGCTGGCACATTTACATCATCAACGATTGTCTTCCTCCCTTTTGAAAAGGCGCCTGATGGTTATTATGAAACAGAAATCGAGTTCCTTAGTGGCGATATGAGTAACAGCTGGGCTGGAATCATATTAAGGGTCTCGGAAGATGGTAGCAGTTACTATTTATTTGAAATCAATGGAAGTGGTGAAGTGCGTGGGTCGAGAATAGACTCGTCATCACGTACACGCAATTATATTTCTGTCAGTAAATTATTCGATAGTGATGGGCAAAGAACAGACTCAAGTATTGGCGTAAAAAACACAATGGGTATCAAGATTAGTGACCAAACGCTAGAGTTTTATATCAATGACAGCAATAGGGGTGGATTCAAATTCAATGATACGGATTTCGCCTCTGGAGGTATTGGGCTTTTATCTCAGGTTGATGATACAAAGGAACCGGCTGAGGTTAATTTTTCTTATCTAGTTTTCCAATAACACTATTTTATATATGTCTGAGAAATTTGAATTTTTACTCAAATGGCGCAGCAAACTCACAAAGTACGTCATCACTCACCCTTTGCTTAAAAGCCGCAACTTGGCTTTTGTATGCACAAAACCGGCCGGCAATTCAATTGCCAATAGCTCTATCTTTGCATTTGCAGCCAAAACGGGCGGCTTAGTATGGGAGCATACGTTTGAAAACACTTCAATCAGCGGTATATGCCTATACGAATCTCCAGAATCAAAAAAACAATTTTGCGTTTTATCCTTAACAAGCAACGATTTTCTTTATGGATCAGGCGAAGTCATTGCAGTTAATCCGGCCGGAGAAATTGTATGGCGCATTAAATTGTCAGATAAAACCGTTTCAGCTCCGGTTGCTCATAACGGCCGACTATTCGTGACAGACGGTGGAGACTCACTAACCGGTATTAATCTGGAAAATCAAGAAATTGTTTTTGAGCATGTATTTAGCAATGTGAAATCATCTCTATCAGCTATTGCTGCAAGTGGTGATACGGCGTTTATCCCTTGCCGATCTGCTGAATTAATCGCCCTTGACACAATGACAGGGCAATTAAATTGGAAATTTTCTTTAGCAGACTTAGAGCCAGAATCCGGCCGTGCATGGTTGGATAAAACGCCAGCCATTAACAACGATTTTCTATTTATCGTTTCAACAAAAGGGGATTTGATTTGCCTTAACCAAGATGATGGAAAGGTCGTCTGGTACAAAAAAATCGAACCCAACGCACCCTTGGCGCACCCGACAGCAGGACCACAAGCTGTATTTGTAGGTGGCAAGAGCGGTATCTCTGCGCTCGACAAGAATAACGGGGATCAGCTCTGGAAACATGAAACAACTCGACGAGTTTCTGCCCAACCTCAAATTGTTGGAAATCTACTGTTTGCTGCCTGCGAAGACCATTTTGTTTATGTTTTAGACACACAGACCGGTAAGGTCATAGCGAGTTATGAAATGGAACGGCGTTTAGAAATCCCCGTGCTCGTTTCTTCAGATGGCATTTATTTGGTTGACAGAGCTGCAGATTTGAGAGTATTTAATTTTGTGCCCGCCCAAGCAAATCTACATGTTGAGAAAGCCGTAATTATAAATACAGCTGAAGAAGCAAAACGGTTGGCAAAAGCGGGGAAATGGTTAGAAGCAGCAAAGGTATTTGAAATTCTTGATGATTTTCCAGCTAGGGCCAATGCGTTAGAAGAATATGCACTATTTGTCAGCACAAGCGGTGCAAGCGATGAAGATAAAGCAATTACATGGGATAATGCGGCCGATGCCTTTACTGAAAGTGGCGATTCAGACAAAAAACATATTTGTAGAATTGAAGCAGCACGATACAGAAAACAACCACTGTTTGAATTTGAAATTGAAAATTCAGTCTTTACAATAGAATCATGGTCAAGGTTAAGTTACAAACTTACAAATATAGGCTTTGGCCTAGCTCGATACGTAGGTGTCTTAGTCCAACCAGATACGGTGCTATTTGAATGGCAGGAAGACAGTTCCGACACCTCCTACTCTTTGCAAAACGAAAAAGAGCTGCTTGGCTCACTCACAATCCGGCCGCTCAATAGCGGCAACGGTGTACCTTTGAATCTCATGATTGAATATCTAGATATTCATGACAAACGCCATGTTATTAATAAAACATTTTCAGTCAGTGTAATGAGCAATCAAGGCGAAACCGATCGGATGATTCGAGAAAGGAATTTCGACGGGCAAGGAGTTGCCGAAACACCAATTAAGTTACGCAACATCATAGTTGAAGCGTTTGACCGCAAAGAGCTAGACGATATCATCTACGAAATCAACCTAAATATCGATGATTTCCCAGGGCCACTCAACACAGCGGCTCGCAACTTTGTTGACACGGTACTACGCAGAGGAATGACCGACAAGCTTCTTGAGATTATTGTACGAGAAAGAGACTATTTGGCTCCCAAATAGTGTAGCTCCCTAATAATTCACTGACCCTTCAAAAACAAAAAGAGCAAAATCATCTGAAAACGTCAATTGATTGTGACGCATTTTAGACAATCAGCTCTTTGAACTTTAATAGTGGCAGAGTCTTTATTGGTCGCTATACTGAAAAAAACCATCGCCTGTTTTACGGCCTAATTTACCGGCCGCTACAAGGTGCTTGAGTAGAGGCGAGGGGCGAAAACGATCAACTTGCCATTCTGAATAAATACCGCGCATTATGCCCAAAGCTGCATCTAGTCCAATGTAATCAGCCCATGCAAGAGGTCCTAAAGGCAAATTGTTACCAATTTTAAACATTGCATCAATGTCTTCAGCTGAAGCAACACCTTCCATCACCAGAGTTGCCGCTTCATTCATCATACAACCAATGAGTCGGCCGCGAACCAAACCGGCGCCATCCCGCACAGACATCGTCACCAACCCTAACGAACGCCAAAAACCAATAGCAGCTTCCTGATAACGTTTATCTGTATTGAATCCGGCCGCTACTTCAACGATAGGGTGATTTTCCAAAGGAGGCATCACTAAAAAGCCAACAACCCTCCCCTGAGCTGGAACCCAAGAAGCCGCTGTCGTCGTGCTTGTTGCCATTGCTGATGTCAATAGCATCGCATCTTCAGGAATGGTTCGTGCCAAGCTTACTAAAAGTTCTTGCTTCGCTGCCGCTGTTTCATTGTGCGCCTCAATCACCACATCGACATCTGCAAACTTGTCAATATGATAGCCACTCTCAATTGAATCATAAAAATCTTCAATCACAAAAACAGTTGTATCATGGCCTGCGGCATTGCATAATTTGCCGATCTCTGTAACAAATGGCTCTTCGCCAGCAACTAGAACTTTCATAACTAATTTTTCTCCTGCTCAGGCCATTTCTTAAAATGGATAGTGTTCTTAAAATAAAAATCGGCTCCTCGATCATTAGCAAACGGTACCCCTCAGAATATCTAAACTTTCATATTTGTATGTAAATGGCTAAGTTTTAGAATTGAAAACATAGCCAACCCCATGAGCCGTTATTAATATTTGTGGATCATTCGGGCTACTCTCTATGGCCTGTCGAATCCAACGAATATGAACATCAAGCGTGCGTGTATCGCCCAAATATGTTGTTTGCCAAACATCCTCCATGATTTGTTGGCGGCTTACAACTTTATCAACATTTCTCATTAAAAGTTCAAGTAGCTTTGCTACTTTAGGAGTAAGCTGTTGTTCACCTTTATCAGGCACATCTATAGCCCCCTTCTCTAAAAACAGTCGATATTTCCCAACAGTAACAATACTACTATCTTGTTCATCAGCCGGTAACAATTGAAATACACGGTTATTCAATTTCCGCGCAGAAAATGGTTTAACTAAATAGATGTCGGCCCCCAATGAATTATTTTCTAACGCATCTTTCGATCGACTATGTATAAATGGGGTGTCTGGAAATTCTTGGCGAATTCGTTTACACATACGAATGCCTGAAGACCTCATGGTTGAAGCATCAAATACCACAAGATTGGGAGTGCGGAAACGAGCAGAAGCCAAAGCATCCGATCCACTATGCACAGCCACAATATCCGACCATCTCTTTTTCAAAAATATTGAGAGTGAGTCTGATCCTGCTCGTTTACCCTCGACGAGTAATATCCTAATTCCTTCTGACGACATTGGGCGTATTATATGGAGCGGATATCTTAAAAACAACTAATTTTTTAACATTTAGCCAAACTGATTTACTCACGGGAGTTTATTCATCAATCAATAGCATGCATTGAAAAAGTATAGCCACCTAAGCTTAGAGGATACCCTTAGTCAAAGAGCAATATAATTAACGTAACAAAACCACATATCTATCAAACAAAGACCCCCATAATTCTTAACATTAGCAATACTACTCGACAGGGTACCAATAAGGGCCAAGTTTTTTTCCTAACCCAATTACTTTCATTTTCTTCCAGTCATTTCTGTTATCAAGTATCTGTTCCGAACGGCCAGTCTTATCTTTCTGCCATGTTTTCCGAAGATACAAATAATCATACAAAATTGTCCGAAAACTTTCGGTAGAAAGACTATATCCAGGCTGCTGGCTCCAGTAGCAATTCATGACCCCACCCAAAAAGGGAGGAACAAGATCTGGAGACACAATCGGTTTGCCAAAATCGAGATACAATTCTGCTGGTGGGATAAACGAACCATAAATTAATTTAATAGCTTCATTAGTGTTTGCAACCGGTCCACTACTCTGAATCTTCTGCAACATCCATTCCATAAGCTGATTATGGCTAGGTGTGACAAATATCCACAATCGCGGTGCCCCCTCTCGTTCTTCTAGGGTGCTTAACCGCTCTCTTGCATTGGTTAACTCCGGCACAAATTCCGAAAAAGGTATGTTTACATACCAACCTAAATTTGAAAATTCAAGCAAAGCCTTGTCACTAACTAACCCCCAATCAATCCATCGCCATAAATGCTCGCGATAATTATCTGTCGTTTCATTAAATTGACTGGGGGTCAAAATAGGCATCACCACGTTCTTCACCCCGTGTTCAAAGATGATTTTTAAACACCGAATCATCTCTTGACGAGACCAGGCTGCGTACTCATCACCATTTGGAGAAATGCCAGCTAAGACAGCACTTCGGCGTGTACCGGAAACTGAATAGATCACAGTTTCCGGCACATTGGATGCAACTTCTGAATTTAACAAAGAGCTAAACTCTTGAAATGTAGGATTGCTCACACAACTCCCATTAAAACTTTTTCAGGAACGGCAAGCATGGCCGCTAGCTGAAAAACTTGATCGATTCTATATGGCGAGAATTCTTGTTTGTTTAACCACCGTCGTTCAATTTCAAAGCCCTGATCTTCGTAGCGTGACTTCAACCATTTTTGCCCAGACAAGAAAATTTCAGGTTTAACTAATCCCGCATTAATTAGAGGGTAGAGTGCCAATAAGGCACAAGCTGTGTCAGTTGAGTTTGACATGCCGGAAAGGCCCCAGCCACCAGCCGCCAATTGCGAATCAACCAGAAAAGTTGCAGCATTAGTAAGTTCGACTCTATAAAGATCAACCCGATCTTTAAGTGCAAATGTGGCTAAGCACGTCCCATAATATTCAGAAATGTTCCATTTATCGCCCGGCCATGCACCTGTAGAAAGCTGATGAGAAAGCAGGTACTTCTCGGCATCTACCAAGTCAACACCATATGCTCTTAATGCAAAAATAGCTCGCGCTGTGACTGAATGAGATGCCTGCAATTCACCTATATACGATCTATAATGATCTTTATAGGCGTAGTAGTCCAAAACTTTACGATCAAGCGGTTCATCAAGCGCACAGAACACGGCTGCAGCTGCAGCTGTATCATCACCGTCTGTGATAAAGTGGTCACTAAAGCCAATACCTGTAGGCTGAACTCCCTTTTTTAAATCGTCAAGTTGCTTTTTTACGACTACTTTGAGTCCATCCATGTTTAACAAATCTGCAATCAATAATGCGTGCAAAGAAAATGCTTGTTCAAAACGACGAAGGGGCCAGGCAGTTGGGTATAATCCAGGGATAAAGCCTCCACCTGTCATTTTTGAAGCAGAAGCCAAATAGGCTATGGCTCGTTCCCGTTCTCCTTGCAAATTCGGATATTCCTTTGCCAAGTGCACCCAATATGCAGTTGCAGTAGGGCTATGCCCAAGGCTTCCAGTGATTTCATCTAGCCATTTCTTATCAGCTGACTCTCCCCATGCTTCCCACGAGTATGATGGAGCTGCGCTTTTGTCAAATGGCATACTACGAATAAAAGAGATCTTCCTTTCATAAATAGGAAACAGGTTCTGGTAGTTTTTACTAGGAATTAGTAAGTCAAACTGCTTTGCATCAGACAAAAGCTTAGGCAAAATCAGTTCTACTCCAACTGGCAAATCTTCAGGCACAATTTCAGCCCATTCATCATGATGCTGTTCAAGAAACTTTAAACCAGCATCAATAACCGTTTTAGACTTGCTAAACTCAGGGTATGTAGCAAAGGCTAACAAAGCTGCAATTGTAGGAATATCCCTCACGCAAGATCGCACTTTATTTCCCCAACCACCATCAGGTAACTGAGATGATGCAAGCCAATGCAATATTGATTCAACTCCTTCAGCCGGAGGACAGTAACGCAAAACTTGTGCGGTGTCATATACTGAAGGGCTCATGACACCACCGCCCTCTCCAAGGTCTGCAACTAACGCGCATAGTGTCCCAATTTTCCTTTCGTCAGAAATATCCATTTTTTATCTCCTTAAATGCTAAGTATTAATTGGGTGATTTATTATTTTATTATTCAGGTCAACTAGTTATCATTACAAGGGTATTTTACTGTATGTTGGAGCTCTTGTATAAAAGATGATAGGCATAACTAAAAATTCACAGATTATTATCTGAAAAAGATACGTTTATATATTAAGCTTTACTATCTCATCACAGACAAATTATAAAATTGTTGGTAGTGGTTAATTGTCAACTGACATAGTTTAGAATAGTTCTATGATCATCGAAACAATCACAAATGAATGCACAAAATGTACCAGTTTTGCCATAACTAAAAATGGATTTACGCCTACAGGGAAGCAAAAGTTTTATTGCAAGACATGCAGTTCATACGGAACTCTAAATCCTGAAGAAAAATACTCAGCTGCACGCAAAGCCGAAATTTTAAAAGCATGCCATGAGCGATCAAGCTTGCGTGGTATTGAACGAACTTTTAGAGTTGCTCGCCAAACAGTCTCGAAGTGGTTAAAAAAAAGCGAGTGAACTGCTACCCTTGGCAGAAACTTTGGTGTCAAGTAAAGCTGAGGATATTCTTGAACTTGACGAACTCTGGTCTTTTGTTGGCCAGAAAGCGAATAAACGCTGGATTTGGATCGCATTATGCCGACGGACACGTCAAATTGTTTCTTACTTTGTTGGCGACCACAATCTAGAAAGTTGCTGGCGTTTATGGCATTTTATTCCAAATACCTACCGAAAATGTCAAACTTTTAGCGACTTTTGGGATACTTACGAGGCGGTATTTGGCCTCTTAGGAACAGACCATCAATCAGTTGGAAAAGAAACAGGTCAAACCGCTCATGTCGAACGTTGGAACAATACATTGCGTCAAAGATTGGCACGATTTGCCCGGAGGACTTTATCTTTCTCTAAATCAGATGAATATCATAAAATTACGCTTCGGTTATTTATCCATGAGTACAACCTCAAAATTGTCAGTTGACAATTAACCACTACCTGTGCAAGTAGAAGTAATATTTTTCAAAACTTAATTTCATTCGGTTCAAAGATAATCATGTATGTCATTTTTAACTCACGACATGATTGTATAACAATTCACCAGTGGCATAAAGGCGAACGGCTAAAAGCTTTTTGCTGAATGGTCCATCTTTGCTTTGATCATAATCAGATCGCAATTCAGCAAGTTGAGGTACCGTGAGAGTAAATTTGCGTTTTGCCATGGTACAATTTTACTTTAGTTTTCCCTAAGTGGGGTCAAATTAAGGCTTAAAATCGGCAGCTCAGGCTCTCGAAAGCCTGACTGCCTCGTATCCGACAGGCAAATGGCCGGTTACCGAAGCCTTTTTAGAAAGTTG
>JBLIMP010000039.1:0-21216 GCA_047638855.1 Cellvibrionaceae bacterium
CTGAACAATGTATCTATTAGCAGAATAGGAAGCGTTATCAATACCAAATGGGGCTTAGCTGTTAACAGTACTAAGCACATGCCAGCAATGAACGGCCGTTTCTCTGCAAAGAAAATGGCCCCTACGAACCCAAAGAGCAGCATCGGGACTATTTGGCCGATGGCTATAGAATTCCAAAATGGGAAAAAAAGCAAGGTGGCCGCATAAAGCCATAATTTCCGACCAGGGACTCTTTGATCTTCCGGCCACATGTGCCAAATCGCTTCTAAACTCCATACAAAAAGGAAGGCGTTTACAAACATCCAAAACAAGGCCGCATCGTAAAATGAAAAAAGAGTTAGCGGAATAAATAGTGTCAGTATCCACGGAGGGTTCCATGTCATGAGGGCTGCATTTAGCTCAGATCCCATGATACTTTGTTGCAGGTTGAACAATGTATCATGCTCATTGAATCGCTCGCCTTGAACAAGTAAGTAGCTTGCTCCCCAATAGGCTCTAAAATCATTCTGCCCCCAAGCTGAAGGAGACTCCCGCCCACGTAAAGAAATAAAGGCGAGTAAAAATAGTACAACTAGTGCTAGTAAGGCTCTACGTATAAATTTACTCATGCTTTATTTGACTTTCAAGAAATACGGGTAGATTGCCTAAGGCTACTACGTGCGACCAATCTGCATCTCCTTCGGTAAACACAGCCGCGACATTAACCGTCTCACCCCCGGCCGAATCCACGACATTTTGCATTCCTTTTAGTGTACTGCCTGTACTCACAACGTCATCAACCACGATCACCTTGTGTCCTTTTATAAGCGCATGATCTTTTTCATCTAAGTAGAGCATCTGTTTAGCCCCAGTTGTAATGGATACAGTTTCTGCACTAATCGCTTTTCCCATATAGCTCTTGTATGATTTGCGCAAAACGACGTATGGTAGTCCCATTAAGGCACTCATTTCATAAACAAGTGGCATTGACTTTGCTTCGGCCGTTAATAAAACGGTGCCTGTTGAGTCCTGAAGCTCTTCAGCCAACACGGCCGCTGAAGCCTTAACAACATGCGTATCACCTAGCATATTAAAAATAGCGATCGTGACACCAGGTGCGACTTCAAAAAGTGGTAAATGACGAGTTAGACCAGCGATTTCTACAGTATAAGTTTTGCGTTCAGACATAGTTTTGTAAAGAGAGTAAAGATAGAAAATAGAGTTTGCTAAGTTTAGCCAATTCACATCATTGTTGCATGTGTTAAATTAAGGCCGTTAATTACCTTGATTGACCTTAACAGTTATCTTTCATTTGAATTTAGGAAATACAAGATCGAGCTTGTTGAAGGCAATCGATCTAATTTTCCTGGCTCTTTGGGAATTCAGGGGGTTGACCCCAGATGTAGGGGCTAGGCATTCGCATGAATAATCGGTCAATAGCCAACATGTTAATGCAAACGTCTCGCTCCGATGACGTTTAAACCCACCAGGGTGAGACATTTTCTGTTGCATGAGTAAATCGATTCAAAGTATAAGGAGAAAATGCCTAACCCCTACATATACTGGTTCCCCCTCGAGATCCCAAAGAGCCATTTTCCTTCAAAACTTTATTGAAAAGAATTTCTCACAAATATCTGACTGGTTGTTTGCTTTCCCAGGAGCCTCTAGAACGTGTTTTAATGTTAAATTATTGTTTTCCCAGAGACTTTATAGAACTCATAGTAGCAATTTTAAATTTCCCCTTGATATTGCTATATTGTGTATGTATACTTCCAATCCTGTTTTCGGGGCATAGCTCAGCTTGGTAGAGCGCTCGCTTTGGGAGCGAGAGGCCGTCGGTTCGAGTCCGGCTGCCCCGACAGAAAACTTTTAACAATGAAAATGATATTGCTTCTCCCAAACACAATATCGTTTTTGTAAATTGCGGGTATAGCTCAGTTGGTAGAGCGCCAGCCTTCCAAGCTGGATGCACGAGTTCGAGTCTCGTTACCCGCTCTTCATTTGGGCCTATAGCTCAATGGCAGAGCGCGCGGCTCATAACCGCTCGGTTCTGGGTTCGAATCCCGGTGGGCCCATAAATGAATCATATTTCGATTCTCGTTAGTTAGATTGAATTTGACTTAAAAGGAAATGGGTTTTGAGAAATTAGAAACCCTGTACCATCTACTTATAAATCGTGCCCGAAAATTCTGACTCGTCATCAAACTTATCGTCTCCCGACGAAGATGACCAAAGGTCGCTCGCCTTAGTTCTCTCCAATCGCCTCGCCTATACTATCTTTCATACGATTAATTACAATAATATAGCCTTTACTAGTTCTTTGCATGCTCCAAATTTCGGAGCGTTTTTGGTTTAAATACATGTCACTATCTGCTCTTTTAACTGTACTTTTTATTGTTGCTGTGATTGTTCTTCTTGTGGGGTTTAATGCACTTTACGTAGCGGCGGAATTTGCAACAGTAGCTTCGCGTAAAACACGCATTGCGCATCTGGCTGATGAAGGTAACACTTTCGCAAAACAGCTTTTGCCAGTTATGAATGACCCGGCCGCTCTTGATAATTATGTGGCTACCTCGCAAATTGGAATTACCATCTCCTCATTGGTACTTGGTATTTTTGGCGAAAAAGTTATAGCTGAAGCTTTGGTTGATGTTTCTTCTTTGATTTCTTATGGACTGGCTTTTACGCTAACATTGATCCTGACAACAACCTTGCAGGTTGTATTAGGGGAGTTGGTGCCAAAATCACTATCAATCCAATACCCGGAAACAATTGCAATGTACCTGTTGGTGCCGATGAGGATTTCCTCAACGATTTTGACACCACTCCTTTGGCTGTGTAACGGAAGTGCCAATTTGCTTTTGCGTTTGTTTGGTTTGAGCCACGCTGGGGGGCACGGGCATATCCATTCTCCTCAAGAAATTGAGATTTTGGTAGGTGAAAGCCATATAGCTGGAGTACTGAACAACGGGGAGCAGGAGTTGCTGAGAAATGCGTTTCGGATGCGTGATCTAACGGCTCGCCAGGTGATGATTCCACGTCGACGTATCGTTGCTGCTCCTGCAGATTCAACAGTGCAAGATTTGCTTGCACTGACGGTTGAGACTGGCAAAAGTCGCATCCCGTTATTTGATGGAGACATTGATAATATTGTTGGGTTTGTGCATGTGCGAGACTTGTTTCGTTTGCATGTGAAAGAGATAACCGTATTGCCGGAGAAGCTACGGCCGATTGTGCTCATTCCTGAAGCGATGCCGGTGTCTGATGTATGGGACAAGCTTGACGATGCTGGCCAATACTTTGGAATTGTATTTGACGAGTTTGGTGGGACATATGGTCTCATTACGCTAGAAGATTTGATCGAAGAGATTTTCGGAGAGCTTCAGGACGAGTCGGATGATGAAGCTGCGCTGCTTTATCGAGGGGCCTACGGCCGATTGCAATTCCGCTGGGATTGGTTGGTAGCTGACATAAACGAATACTTTGATTTGAAACTAGATGAAACGTATGACACCCTTGATGCACTAGTTATTGGCTTTCTAGGACGATCGCCTGAGGCAAAAGATGAAATTGTGATTGATGGAACAACGATCAGAGTTGAGAAAATGGGGGAAAGCGGGATTGAAGAACTTTCATTGGTTAATCCTAGCTATCCTAAATTAGGAGATGAAGAGGTTTTTAAATTGTTTTCGCAGAGTGTGGCCGGATCGGGGAAAATTAGAAAAGGTGGATCGAAATAATGAAGACATTTTTTTCAATTCTCCTATTGGGTGGCAGTTGGATAGGCTTGGCGACTATTTTACCGGCTGAAGAAGCGGTTACATTGACAAGCTGGTTAATTCCAATCTCGATTATTGTTGTTTTAATTGTTGTGAACGGGATTTTTGTGGCGGCCGAGTTTGCGATTATTGGTGTGCGTCCCAGTCAGCTCGAAGCCATTGTTCAAGAAGGCGGGGATCCACGGGCTAAGATCATGCTCGATACGGTTGAATCTACAGAAAAACAGGATCGGTATATTGCAACCGCACAGTTGGGTATTACAATCGCTTCGCTTGGATTAGCGATGTATGCTGAGCCAGCTATCGAGCATCTCCTAGTCCCTTATGTAGAAAGTTTGTTTGGTATTGCCGATCCTGAACGAGCAGCAAATATCACCACGTTTGCGATTGTTCTGCCTATTTTGACCTATCTGCATGTCGTTATTGGAGAGATGATCCCCAAGGCGTTTTCATTGTCTAATGCGGTTGACACCGCGTTGACGCTTCAAGGGCCAATGCGGTTCTTTCTCTTTATCCTTGCTCCTTTGATTACGATTCTAAACTGGATCGGTAATAGTCTTCTGAGTTTGATGAACCTTCCACCTGCCCAGCCTCGCCCTCATTCAAGCGCAGAAATCGAACATTTAGTAGCTGAAAGTGCTGAAGGAGGATTTATTGACGAAGATGAGGAAGAAATTATTCGCAATATTTTTGACTTTAGTGAACGCCGTGTTGTACATGTGATGACTCCCCGGCGTAAAGTAGAAACTTTTCATATCGATACCCCTGTTGAGGTATTGATTAATGAGGTTGCCGAAAGTACGCATACACGCTTTCCGATTTATGACCGAAACATCGATGACCTTGTTGGCATTCTTCATATGCGCGATCTTATCCCTTGGAGCTTAGACTCCTCCGGGAAATTTATTCTGCGCGAATTACTTTCACCTGCTAAGGCCGTAACTGAAAACACAAAGGTTGAAGATATGCTTGAACGTTTTCGTCAGGAACATGCGCATATGGCGATTGTACTTGATGAGCGTGGCGGAATGGCTGGGGTGGTGACATTAGAAGACCTGATTGAAGAAGTTGTAGGCGAAGTACGAGATGAGTTTGATGTGGAGCGCGAACCGATAGCTGAGATTGAGTCAGGCATAATCGAAGTAGATGGGGACGTTTTGGTGCAAAATTTATTCGAATTAGGAGCGATTTCTGAGGAAATGGATCTGCCCGATGTTGAGACAGTGGGCGGGTTGATTACGACTCGTTTGGGGCGGCCGGCCAAAGCGGGGGATGAATGCACCTATGAGCAAGAGAATTTGGATCCGGTCACATTTAAAGTGATTGATGTAGATGGGTTAGCCGTTACGCGTGCCCGCATCATTTTTGAACCACCGCCTGCACGTCATTTTTATAATGTAGAGGAACACTAATATTCGGGATCTAGTGCTTTAGGTTTCAAAACATAAACAATTTGTAACCGTTCAGAGGGGTGTAAGGCCGTAGGCATTCCCTTCGGTCGGGACGGGAAGAAAATCTCTTCTTCGGGGCTTAAAACCGCCCCGCCCCTTTCACCCCTACGAAGTTATGCGTATCAATGACAGGGGGACTGAACGGTTACAACAATTTAGGCGTTTGTGCAACTGCTGTTTTCTACTACCGTAATGTTTCTATCTTGCTTGTCATGTGATGGCACGATGTACGAGTGGGACTTAATTACGATTGTGGAGAATGGTCATGGATGTTGGAAAAACACTTATTCGTTCTGAAAATGACATCGAAGGTTTACGTCATCTAGCAGCATCGGTTCAGGTCACCCTTTTAAACGACACAAAGATCAAACTTCATCTGCTCGCCAGCCGTATAAGAACTGTTTTCCTGGCGGCCGGGCTTTTGGATGATGCGCTTTTGCGCGAGTTTGCCCAGATGGTGACACGAGAGGCGGGCTTACGCATCGCGCTTGATGATCTTTTCGGCCGGTTTTCGCCCCCTACAGAACATCTAGTACTGGCTTCCCCAGAGGATAAAGTGGAATGGCTGGTACTAGTTACCTTGGCCTGTGCCGCCCAAACAGGCTACACGGTTGAAAATTTAGATCCTGCTTCGCCACCCCGTTCAAACTCTCCAGCAGGACTTATGCTGAGCCAAGTCGCTGACTATTTCCGCGTTCAAACAAGACGGACCGCAACAGATCGAGACCGTTTGGTGAAAAAACTCGCCTTTGACGCTTCCCTTGCCCAAACTGGCCCGAGAACCGAAACTAATCCAGCAGCGCAACCTAATTCGGCCGACGTGCGGACGCCCGCCCCTGTGACCTATTTTGAACACAACCCTCCTCTAAAACTAACCGAAGCTGATCTCGACCTTCCTCCTCAAACTGTCATCACTACACCGCCGGTTTCCGTTGAGGTTTCAGCCGTTCGGCCTGTGGCGCAACCGGCCCGCCCTCCGGCACAGCCCAGTCAATCAACTCAACCAACTACACCGACTACACCGACTACCCCACAGACAATGCCCCCAATTAGAATTAGTCGTGAGTCTTTCAAGCCGTTGAGCCAAAAGGTGACTGAGCAAGCTTCAACCGCCTGGCGTGAGGTTGGTGCACCCGCTGTAAATGTAGTCGCCAACAAAATGCGAGACTTGCTGACAACAGAAGCGACAACCACGACACTTTTGCGTGTGAACGTACTAGACCGGCCGGATGGCAACGGTATTATCGGCGTTCAAGTAACTGTGACGTGCAAGGGTTTACGCAGCCATGTAGCTGGTATTACCGACCGGGACGGCCGGTTTGCATGCGAGCTACCGGTCCGTGAAGCGAGCGGCCTGACCTATGATGTGATGGTGTCTTGGCCCCGGGAAATGGGTGCAGACCAGGAGAAAAAATCGATTACGCTTAGCGGTGATCGTGCAGAATTTGATCTACCATTCTTCCACAGTTTGTCTTAACTTTCAGGCGACACCGTCGGTGTGTCATTTCACTCGAAGAAGCCAAGGTTCGTTCCGACGGCGTCGCCCCCTACTGAATAATTATCAGATTTCAACTTTTAATTGATCAAAGGCAAAACGAATGTTTTTCCCTTCGGCTTTGAGTTTTGCTTCTACTTGCGCAAGCGTTTCAGGAGTCATATCAAACGCTTCTTCTAAATGAGTGATAATCGTTTCGGCCGCGCCCAGGTTTTCTGCAATGGCGAGCGTTTGCCTAAATGTAGCTTCGTTGGTTAGGAGCGGATGGTTTGCCTGCATAATGCGATCCCCTGTAAGTGGATGAAACTCAAACAGTCCCGCCGGTAAAATGGCAAGATCAGGATTTTTCAACTCAGCGGCCGGTTCCCAGTTGTACATCTCATCCGCCACATGAACGACCCGCTTGTCGCCTGTTTCAATTTGGAAGCCATAGACATAATCTTCATGGAGCCGAAAGGGGGTGATGGCAACGTCGTTGTTGTTAGCATCTTTAAACACCGGCTGCTCCCCATCTTGCAACACGTGTACTTTGACCACTTTTAGCACATTCTGGTGATACATCAATGAATCCCAGATAGCGAGCCATTGACGAGCGTCGACGGCAACTTGCTGGGGTAAATAGACATCTGTTGGTGGGGCCATTGTAAAAGGAACGGTGCTGTAATCTCGAATATTCGACTCAAACACTCGCTTTCCGGCCGTATGGTCAGGATGCCAATGGGAGTAAAAACAGACGTTGATGTAGTCGATGTCTGAGGCGACTAGCTGGTGCCAAATGTCCTCAGATGTATCGATGAGGATGTCGGGGCCGTGCAAAAATAGCCCAGGGCCAGAACGGGTCCAAGGTGGGGTCTTGTGTTTACGGGCTAAAAGGCTGGATTCTGTTTTGCTCCCCGGCCGAGGAGTGGTGGTAGCACCGCCGGTGCCTAAAAATTCAATGATCATATTTTAATTTATCTGTGTATTTGACTCACATCTTGTCTAAGTTCTGCGAAGATCGGTTGCAAGCAGATGATAATATCAGCCATGCGTCGGCCGATTTCCTGCTGATAGTCGGCCGAAATCGGGGCTTCGGCCACACGTTCGTAGATTTTAGCCCAGCCACGGTCCCACACTTCCGCCTGGATTTGCGGCCCGATGGTGTCCCGTATTTCAAACAGATGGCGCCGAAAGCCTGTCAGTAGATAGCGGTTGAGGGTTTTGTCTTTTGATTCAAAATGGAAAGCGAGTTCCAAGTCTTTGCTGTGCGACACTCGGCCGATTTCGTAATGTAGCCGCTGTTCGCCAAAGTTAAACTGGATGATCCAGCGGAAGGGTTGATGGGGCTTAATGCCGTTGAGGTGGGTTGGGATGTGGGGCAAAACGGCGGCCGGCATGGTGCGCAAAAATTCGAGATATTTCATAAGGACGGTGATAAGGAGAGGTGATAGGGAGGTTCGAGATGTGAAATTATGAGTATCATGAACCTGCTTTTTTGAGCAAGCTCCCTATCTTCATGCCGAATGTTTCCATGGCCAGCTTTTGTAAAATTGCTTTGCATAAGCTCGATTTTAGGCGATTTTCGAGAATAAAACATGCAATTGCATTAACAAAACCGTTGAAAGAAAAACGGAAAACCTTACGGAATGCTCGTACCGTAGGGCGCAGATAATCGCAAGGCAGATGTGTGTCATGGCAACTGTATCGGCGATTAACTCGCCCGATGTTACATAAACTCTCGATTCAAAAGGCACCAAGACAACTTGTAAAACATAAACCCATGAACCTTGTGTATCTGCCTATGCAAATAATCACAAGAGCAATATTGGGCGGGTTGGCCCAGCTAATTAAGCCATTACCTAGAACCTTCAGGGCCATCCGCGCCCCTACACCGCCAACACCCGTTGTTCCCCTTTTACTTTCACCAAAACCTGACTTTTCGTCGTGCCGTCTGGCTCCGCCAGCTTCCCTAAATCTCCGTCCGCAAACCCTTCGGTAGTAAGAAGTGATAAGTGAGAAGTGGAAAGTGATGACCGTTCACTTATTACTTGTAACCTGATACTGACCACCGGTTTACGGGAAATCGCCAACGGCGGCCGGATATTGTGCTTATCCGCCAACGGTATATCCGCATAGTTGAGTCGCTTGCCGTAGCCCGTGGCTGTCACCACAACCAGCTCTTCCCCAAAGCCGCCCGGCCGGACATGCAGAGAGCCAGCGACACTCTCTCCAGCCTTCCAATTCATCACCTGCACACCCCGATAACGAATGCGTGGCTCTTTGCACGGATAGCGCAAGATGCGCCCCTGATCGTTCAAAATCACCAGTTCATCGGCCAACTCCGTGCCAAATACATTGATCGGAACCCCAGGAGGCGCATGGTCAAACTTGTATGGGGCGGGGCTTTCGATCCGGTCTAAAATCTGCTCCATGCTCAACGAGCGGGCATAGCCACGAGACGTGACAAAGGTCAGATGGCTGGCTTCTGCGATGTCGGCCCAACGTGCTCCGGACGTGACTTCTTCCATCGGCCGGAAATGATAAAGCGTGGCAATATCGATCCCTAGCTCATCGATTTCAGCCAGCACCCTTGGGGTGGTTAATACAAATCGGTAGAGGTTGGTTAAGAACAAAATTTGATCATCAAACCCGGCCGATAGCGTGCGTGCCCAAGCTGCAATTTTGAGCTCAGCAGGTACAGTCATTTGGTCGACCGGTTGTGAGGCTACCAATTTGTTGCTGCCGATAATAATCCGCACCCGCTCTGGCGTATCTTTCATGTCTACCGCCCCTTCTTGAAAGGCGATGCGCTTTTGCAAAAGAGCCAGATTCACCGGGCTGACTTTTGTCTCACGTTCCAAACTGTGGCTTTTCAGATCTTCGGCCGTCCATTTGCGCAGGTTGAGCGTCCCCTCAGCGATTTGCTGGGCACAAATGCCCAATCCCGCCGTGACACTGCTAAAGGTGTCAACCGCCCGTACCTTTTTACGGCCGAAACGACTGAGTAACATCGTTTTAAACACAGGTATTTCGGCTGATCCACCTGTCCGAATAACCGAATCGATCTCATCAAGGCTTAGGCCGGACTGCTCAATTATTTCATCTAAATGTTTATCAATCGCCTGTACATCTTGACGGATAATTGTTTCAAACTCTGTACGGGTGACCATTTGACGAATGTTGAAGCCAGGGCCATCAAAGTGGATCAATGTCCCCATATCGTCTGACAAACGGCGTTTTGCCTGTTCAACCGCATCAAACATTTGTAGTCCAAAGTTGTCTCTAACGAGGCGTTGCAGGGCAGCGATTTCGCGCGGCCGATGGGCCGTCTTGGCGATCTCGTCCAAAATTTCCCTATTTTCAGGATATTGCAGTTCAAGCAAGCGCTGCCAATCTGAAAAGATATCGAAGATCCAGCCGGGAACCGGCATCTTTTTGTGTTCGGTCGAGTAGTAGCTCCCCTCACCAAAATGTTTGGGCAACTTAGCCCGGGTCACCTTTTGGTCAAATACGTCACCGGCCACCGGAATACCACCAGTCGCCAAAATTTCGTGCCCTTTCCCCCCAGGCTCTAAGCGCATGATCGTGATGTCGAGCGTACCGCCACCAAAGTCGAAAACAAGAACGTTTTCAGCCTGTGTGATTGTCTGCGCGTAGTCGTAAGCGGCCGCCACCGGCTCATATTGGAACCAGACTTCTTCATAACCGGCCCGTATGGCCGCATCAAGTAGACGGGTTTGGGCGAGTGCGTCTTTCTCTGGTTCAAAGGCGAAGCGAACCGGCCGACCCAGTACCACTTGCTTGATTTCCCGCCCCAATTGTTGTTCGGCCCGTGTCTTGGTCACGGTTAAGTAGAGCGAAATAATATCTTCGAGCGGATAGTAAAATTGCCCTACGATGGTGCCGAGAAATGACTCGTCCCGTAATCCTGACTTGATTGAAAGAAATAGGCGGCCGGGGGAAAGCACGTCGATAAAGACATAGACGTCTTGAACGTAGTACATGTCTTCGGCTCGTACTTCGATTTCGCCAACCCAGACCTTTTCCATGCGCACAGAACGGCCGGTGTTTTGGGCCGTGTACGCTTTGACGGCGTCCCGGCCGATATGGATTTTCTGGTCATTAGTGATGTAGATGGCGGTGCGGGCAACTTTGTCATTGCTAGCGGCGGGGTCAATGGGTAAAAGCTTTAAGGTACCGTCAGCCATCGGCACGGCGATACCGGAGTTGGTGGTGCCAAAGTCCATGCCGATGATTCCGGCCGCTTGCGTTTTTTGTTGCGTAGTCATACCGGCTATTTTAGCCGGAGCATCGCTTAAAGCATAGTGTTGATATGGCAGACCGATATTCTCACAATCGGGCAAATGTTAGGTACGAATTGGTTTTGTGCAGGCTTCTTAACAAACGGTTCTAACTTAGAATAAATAGTTGCTCGGCCTCTTCTAAATCAGCGGGGGTGTTAATATTGCGAAATGAATTCCCTGTAGGAGAATATTTGGAGATTTCCGATTGACCAATGGTCACGATATTCAGATCACCATAAAAGCTCGTCATTTTTGCTTGACCTGCCCCTATGGCTTTCTCAACGGCCGCCAAACAAGCTTCACGCTTATAAACCGCATGCATGGTTTGATAACGGCCGTCCCATTCTGGAACAACGACATCCGCACCCGTTTCAAATGCCTTTTCAATTTGATATTCTAGCAAACCACGATTGATAAACGGCATATCGCAGGCAACGACGATGGCTAAGGAGCCCATTGCATGTGACAGAGCTGTTTGCAAGCCGTGGAGGGCACCTGCCCCAGGCTCTTTATCTGTAACCATGCGCAATCCAAATTGAATATAGTTGTTGATATTGTTTGTCGTGATCAGAACATCATCGGCTAAATCCGACACCTGTTCAATGACATAGTCGATCATCGGCCGACCGGCTATTTCAACCAGCCCTTTGTCTTGTCCCATGCGGCTGGACTGTCCGCCTGCTTGGATAACTACTGCAAGGTTTCGATTCATATATATAGTTTACAATTAGATAGTGACTTTTGACCGTGAAGATGGTGTATAAACTTTTACAAAACTAATTGTAATTTACTGTAATCGTAAAATATATAAAGATTATGGCTCTATAGTCCCCCAAAAGCTACACTTTCCGCATGAGCGAATTCCTCCAACTCCTTCCCCCACCCCAGGCACTTGAGCTGTTTTTAGAGCAAGTTCACCCCAGTTCACGAGCTGAAATGGCTTGCTTAACCGCTGCGACTGGACGTGTTTTGGCTCAGTCGGCCATCACCCCATTTGCCTTACCCTCCTTCCCTCGCTCAACCGTAGACGGCTTTGCTGTGCGGGCGGCTGATACACATGGAGCCAGCGAAACGCTCCCGGCTTATCTGACGCTTATCGGCGAAATACTTATGGGGCGTACACCCGATTTTGAGCTGAGCCGTGGCGAGTGCGCCATTATCCACACAGGCGGTATGGTTCCGACTGGGGCAGATGCGGTTGTAATGATCGAGACGACACAAGTCGCCCGGCCGGGTGAAATTGAAATTCTGCGGTCAGTTAGTACCGGAAGCAGCGTGTTACAGCCAGGCGAAGATGTGCAATTGGGTGATGAAGTTATTCCGGCCGGGGTGCGTTTGCGCCCGGCCGAAATCGGCGGATTGGCCGCTATCGGCCGAACTGAGGTCGCTGTCGCTATCCGGCCGAAAGTCGGCATTATTTCCAGTGGTGATGAAGTCATCCAGCCAGGACAGGCGATTCAGCCAGGGCAAGTGTATGACATCAACAGCTACAGCTTGCACAGCTTAATCGAACAAGCGGGGGGAGAAGCTGTCTCTTATGGGATTCTGCCCGACGATGCTCAAGCGTTTAAAGAAACGGCTGAGCGGGCTAAAAATGAATGTGATCTGGTTATATTTACGGCCGGATCAAGCGTAAGCGTACGTGATCTAACGGCAACAACGATTGAAGAATTGGGGAAGCCAGGGGTTTTAGTACATGGGGTCAGCGTCCGGCCGGGTAAACCTACGATTTTAGCCGTAGCCGATGGGACGCCGGTTATTGGTCTACCAGGGAATCCGGTGAGCGCATTGGTGATCGCCCGTATCTTTGTAGTGGCAACGATTGAAAAATTGCTGGGGCTAAAAACATCTCGCCCAAAGGCGACTGTGGCTGCACGCTTGGCCCTTAACCTCGCTTCTCAAGCAGGGCGTGAGGATTGGATCGGTGTTAGGCTTGTAGAAACCGGTGACGGTTACCAGGCAGAGCCGGTATTCGGCAAGAGCAATCTGATTTTTACCCTGGCGCAGGCTGATGGGTTAATGAAGATTCCAGCCGCGGCCAATGGAATTGCGGCCGGTGAAATGATTGTGGTTGAGCTATTGTAAATTATTTTTTAAGAGCCTTTGAGTTTGATTTATGTCGATATATTTGCACGATATCCCTTTGCAACAGGCTCAAGATGCCTTGAAACAAGCCCTTAAAGCGGCCGGTTTAGATGGCGTACTCGGGAGTCAAGAGCTTTTGCTAGATGAGTATGCGGTCGGCCGGATAACGGCCGTGCCGGTATGGGCCAAAATGTCATCCCCACACTACCATGCCAGTGCGATGGACGGGTTTGCTGTACGTGCCTATGAAACGGACGGGGCACTGTTAACTCAGCCGAAAAACTTGCTGTATCACAGCCAAACTCAATATGTTGATACAGGGGATCCATTGCCAGAATGGGCTAATGGGGTCATAAAAATCGAAGATACAGAGCCAATAGGGGTTGATGGCCAACTATCGGCCGAGCGGCGGGAGCCACATGCTATTCGCATTCGGGAAGCGATTCCACCATGGCGCAACGTGCGGCCGATGGGTGAAGATATGGTTGCTACGCAACTGGTTTTGCCTGCGGGTCATGTGATCCGGCCGGTTGATTTAGGGGCTATGGCGGGATCGGGCCACACAACGGTGACAGTTGCCAAGTGGCCGAAAGTTGCTGTTTTGCCAACGGGTACCGAGCTTAAAGCGATAGGCGAGCCTGTGAAAGCGGGGGACATCATCGAATACAATTCGCTTGTTTTGGCAGGGCAGGTCAACCAATGGGGCGGACAAGCGACTCGTTATCCGATTACGACAGACATTTTTGAAGAGATACAGCAAGCGGTACGTGATGCGGCCGCATCGCACGACCTCATCTTGCTAAATGCGGGGTCAAGCGCTGGGGCAGAAGATTTTTCGGCCGGGGTGATTGAATCTTTAGGTACGCTTTTGGTCCATGGAGTAGCGGTCCGGCCGGGGCATCCGGTGATTATCGGCATGATTCCGAACGGTGCGGGGCAAAATATCCCGATTATCGGCGTACCTGGCTATCCGGTGTCGGCCGCACTGACTGGTGAAATTTTTGTCGAGCCGATGTTGGCCCGTTGGCTAGGGCGCAGGTCGGCCGAACCGCTTGAAATTGAAGCGGAGCTAACGCGTAAACACGTTTCGCCACTGGGTGACGATGAGTATGCGCGTATGGTCGTCGGTCGGGTAGGGGATCGTGTCTTAGCGGCGCCGCTTTCACGTGGGGCCGGGGTGATTTCGTCGCTTGTTCGGGCGGACGGGATTACCATATTTCCGGCCGGGAATCAGGGGCAAGCGGCCGGTTCCAAAGTTAACGTGCGGATGTATACCTCTCGGTCAGCCGTTGACCGCACTATTTTTGGGATAGGGTCACACGATATGATCCTTGATCTGTTGGCTCAATTTTTGAGCGGCCGAGAACGGCGACTCACATCAGCCAATGTCGGCAGTTTGGGTGGCTTGGTTGCTCTACGGCGGGGTGAATCCCATCTGGCCGGTAGCCATTTGCTCGACCCTGCTACCGGAGAGTACAACGTCGCTGATGTGGCGAAGTATCTGCCAGATACGCCGGTCAAAATTGTGACGCTAGTCGGCCGGGAGCAAGGGCTGATTGTGCCAGTTGGCAACCCGAAGCAAATCAAATCATTGGCCGATCTTGTACAGCCGGGTGTCGAGTATGTGAATCGGCAACGAGGAGCGGGGACACGGGTTCTGTTCGATTATCAGCTTGAGCAGGCAGGATTGGACCAGGCTGATGTAACGGGCTACGGCCGGGAAGAGTACACCCATCTAGCGGTGGCGGCGGCGATTGCGGGTGGCCGTGGAGATTGTGGCTTGGGGATTACAGCGGCGGCACGGGCGTTAGAGCTAGATTTTGTACCGCTGTTTCAAGAGCGTTACGATCTGATTATTCCGCTTGAATATGCTGAATCTGACCTGTTAGCCCCGCTGTTTGACCTGTTAAACGACGATAATTTTAAGGCGGAAGTGGCCCGTTTGCCTGGGTATGATGTGGGGCCGATGGGGAATGAAGTAGCCGTGTAGCAAGCTTATTCTAAGCTCATTCAATAACTTGCAGTGTGAGCCATGTGTTTTTTAGAGCGATGCGATGCCGAGCGGCCCGAATGCCTACTTCTGGGATTTGACGAAGGGGGAAGGTGGCCGATGGGACTTCTAAGGTGAGTGTGTTCAGACTATTTGGGCGTAGCCAGCTACTTTCGGCCGTTAATGGGTAGGTTGCTGGGTTTGCACTTATCGTGAGTGTGTCTACAAAATGTCCGTTTAACCGCACGTTCACCGTGTATGTCTCTAACGCTTGGCTGTGCAGTTGGAGCGTGTAAAGCATGTTTTCCACATCACCAATTTCGAACAGAATGTGGTTTTCGGTTGTGTCGCTCCACCACTCATTTGGGTGTGGGGACCACCAGCCGATGTAGATCGCTTCAACGGAGTCGTGGGTAAGCGGAGTGCCCCAGTTGTAGACGGGCGGGTCAAGTGTTCCGGCTGTATAAGCGGATTGGGTATATTCAAGCCAACGGTCGGTATTATTGGCGGCAGTTGCAAAAAATTGGGGTGTATGCCAATCAAACAGAATGTCAGGGTCTTCATCGATTGAGGGGGTGACATTCCACATGGTTGTGTTGACGTTGAAAAGCCCTTGCCCGCTGTGAATCCAGATGCTGAATAAGCCGGTTAGTGCAAAGCTGGCAACCCACCATTTTCGGCCGGGTGTTGTTTGTACGGTTGCGGCGAGTAGGGCTGTCAGTAGAACAACGGCGGGTAGCGAATCTGTGAGCAGGCGAGGGCCGAATGAGTAGCCGCCCCACCAGTGGGGGAACTGACTAACGACAGCAAGCTGAGCGACCCACCAAATAATAGATAGGCGAAACCACGGGTGCTGATGAGCGAGCTTGCGGCCGAAGATGACGCATCCTACCAAAACGACGATGGCCCAAGGGGTGAATGAGAAGAATCCCCGACTTGGACTAAGCAGTAGTCCGTTTAGCCTTTGGAAAAGGGAGAAAACCGGGAGATCAGCCTGCCCCTCACCTAAACGTTGAGGTAGATAGTAAGGGGGGATCAAGACGCCTAGCTCGATAAAATTGGCCAGCAGGAAAAGGGCAAGCAAGATGGCCGCAGTTGTGGCGGTTGGCCAAAGCGTGGGGCGGGCATGTCGCCATAAGTAGCCAAACGCAATAAGAATAAAAATGGCAGAGGTCGGCCGACAGAAGAAGGCGGCAAATAATAGAAAGCCCAGCAGGTAGGGATTTGGGGGCTTGGTTTTATCGGTGGCGTGCCGACACATGAGCAGTAGTGCCAGGGTTAGGCATAATACAGTCAGGTCAAGACTCCAAAGGGCGGTGGCCAGGGTGCTTATGAGCGTACTGCCTAGCATCGTGATGAGTGTAATTAAGAGTGCTTGGGTGTGGTTGATATAGCAGGTGCAAAGTTGGTAAAGGGCTAGAAAGAGCGCGGCACAAATGGCGGCCGACAGCAGGTTTTGTAACAGGTAATTGTCGGCCGTTTGAGCCATATCAAACCCAAACAGGTTTACTAGCCCGACAAACGGGAGCATGAGAACGGATGTCCCGATGGGGAAAGCATAATAAGTGTGCTCATTATTCGGCTGTAATTGATAGGCAAATTGGGAAAGCTGCTCTTGAACTTCGGGCAAATAGGCATCGAGTTGAAGGGTGCCGTGTTCGATGATGGCTTGGCTTACGAGTAGACTAAAATGTGCGTCAGAACCGGTGTAGCTGTTGGGTGAAACCAAAGCGAGCAGGAAGATAAACCCGGCCGCTAGGAGTAAGGACCAAGCTGGCTGGCTTAAAATTGTGAAAACGGCTTTAATTTTGACAATCATTGATCTTATTTTGACGTGCGTGACCTTAAAAAGCTATTTTTATTGTTTTAGATGATCTAGGCGTATCTTCTCAAACTTCAGGGTTAGCTCGGGAAGAAATCCGTGTTTGCCCAATTTTGGGTATGCACAAGGGCATCTGCTCCAACTGTTGTATGATTGCAACAAAACTTCGAACTTTCTTTTTGCTCGAATGCCTCGCCTCAGAATTCACGAATTTACGGCAAATCCAAACGTGAGGAATTGAATTAGTTGGTACAGATGCCCACATTTAGGCACTCGTTTTTTGAGAAGATAGATCTAGGCGATCTAAAAGAAGCCATCCTCGAGATGGCTTTACTCAGCCTGCTTGCTTCCGAGATCGGTTGTTTCTTGTGACTCGATTAAGATGAGTTCAGCTAAAAAGCCGTTTTCGTCATTTAATTCTTGCCATGTGCCACCTACTGTAAAGAACAACTTGTACCAAGCCGATGGGATGTTTTCGATTAAGAATGACCCGGCAGTATCGGTTTGGGTGTTGAATGACTCAACTGAGGATAAGCAGGGGTTTTCTTCTGGGTCGGTATATGAAACGTATCCATTTAAACAGAGTGTCACAGGTGAGTTTGCGAGGGGGGTTCCAACTGAGTTATTAAGCTGTCCGGTTAGGCTTCCGCCTGGTTCTGTTTCAATAGATGGCAATATAGGACCTTCTTCTATCACGACAAAGCTGTTGAATCTATTGTAAGCTAACTCTGAATTGTCCATTCGGACTTGAGTCCAATTTTTTCCGTCGAAAATATCAACACCGGTTTCAGTTGTGATCCAGATTCTACCTTGGGTGTCTGAATCAATTAGATCGATATTGTTGCGTGACAGCCCATCCTCTGTGGTTTGATAGTGGACTGAATCCCGGCCGGAGACGATGAGTCCTTCTGAAAAGGTGCCGAGGTAAACTTGCTGATCGGCCGTTATTTCGAGTTGGTCTAAAAAGAACGAATCGACTTCTTGGCTTAGCCATTGACCATCGCTAAACCACATATACCCATTGCTGCGGCTCAGGTAAGGGGTTCCATCACTATCGAGTGATAAACCATCAAAATAATATTGATCATCTAGCCCATCCCCTTCAGCATAAATCTCCCATTCAGATTCCCCAGGAGCTAACGAGGCGATTTCGTTAAAAGACATAATCCAGACGGTGCCATCTGGGGCGATTTCAAGTCCGTCAAAGACGGTTTCTTCGTCTTTGACAATCTCAGACTTCTCAAAAAACTCCCATTTATTTTCACGATAAACTGAAACGCCACGATAATGGGTGAGCCAAACCTCACCCTGTGGGCCGCACCCGGCTAAATCAGGCAAGCTGAAACGGTCAGGCTGTTCGATTTGGATAAAATCGGACCCATCAAAAAGGACAAGCCGGTTGACGTTGATGATCAGAATCCGACCATCTGGGCAGGCGGTCATGTCGAAAATAGAATCATCAGCGAGGTTTGAATTGTTTTCAGTGTAATGTGCCCAATCTCCGCTAGGTAAAATGCAATTGAGCCCAGTATCAAAACCACCGAAGCAGGCGTACCCTGCGGCCGATTTCCCTGCAAATGGGGGAATTCCAACGGCTGATGGTGTTGCGGTTGGCGAAGGTTTGGTACTTTCTACCTCTATTGTTTTCTCGTCGGTGCTATCTTGCTCTTCTGTATCTGTCGCTGGCAGATTAACTTGCGCGGCCGCTGTATCTTCGATTTTGATTGTGTCGAGCATGTCTGAAAAATCGGTTGATCCTTGTGATATCCAATCTTCCCGATCCATTATTGCGAAAATAAGATAGTCGCGGGTGGTGGTGGTTAAAGCGATGACTCGGCCGATCAGGAATCGGCCGGAATGATCTTCTAACGAATAGCGGCTACCTCGTCCTATTAGATTATCCAATTCTTCATTTTCGATTAGGCGATTCCAACCAACAGGCAAGTCGTTCATGTAATCTTCGATTAAACGATCGGCCGTCTGGCCGCTGCTGGGTACGATCCGAATACCAATCAGCATCGATCCTGTCTCGCTGACGCGGCTAATCGAAATGCCCTCTTGATTGTTTTCAGCCTTATACCCTTCGGGAGGTGTGATCAGGAGTGGTCCAGCTTCTGCTCGAATCGCCGAGATCCCATCTGTGAGTGATGAGTTGGCGGTGTTTTGATTTTCTACAGCGGCTGGCGTACAACCGAATAGAATACCGGTCAGCAAGACAAGAAAAAAAGATCGTTTGAGAAGGATTTGGGTCATAAATTAGCCTGCCAGAGGGTTATCTTTGTTTAGTCGATAGGTCGAGAAGTGGATGTCTAACATTTTAGAAGGCAAGTTAGCCTGAGCTATTTTATCCATCATCGGCCAGTCGATTTGATTCTGACGTTTGGCCGACATTTTGGCATAGTTGTCGGTGCCAGGTAGATAGTCGATTAGGATGGTAGGGATGATGCGGCCAGTGAATTGAGCGATCATTTTTAAGTCGGGTAATAGAGATGGACCCGCAACCACAGTATCTGCACCGGTTGCGTCAATGGCGTGTAGCAACAGTTGATGATTGCATATGAGTTTGCGCTGAAGCTCTTCCCGGCCGGGCACACGCCCACATCCTTGGATATCTGCTCGCATTTCTAACACAGCTTGCATCGATGGGGGGATGGCTTCTGGCTGGTAGATCGCTTTCCGATCTGGCGCAACTTCAAATTTAACGTTGTACTGACCCATTGTTTCTGCAAGCTGTGTTTTTAGAAACTGTAGATGAGGCCCTTCTTCGATTTGAATGACAATTTTACTTCCTAATCGGGCCAATGCTTGTAGGCTTAAAATAGCACTGAGATGGCCTAAATGCAGTGTGTGATTGTGCTTGCCCGATATATGCCATAGCACCAGTAACTTCCCGTTTTGCCTTTTTTTGTTAATGATGTCATCAATTCCAAAACCGTATTCTGGCGGGGAATGCAGGAATTCAGGTTGATTAAATTGAGTCCCTTTTATGAAAACAGAAAATGCAGTGTAATTGTCCTGATTGTTGGCGATTCCTAAAGCAAGCGGCCGTAGTTGATGGGCATGTCCGGCCGCTTCGGAGCAGATGGCACCGGCGAAAGGTTCGTCTGCAGCCATTGCGACCCCTTTTGCTGTTGAAATGTCAGGTCGAGCGATAATCTCAATGTGATTTGGAAGCGCGTCAAGCCATTGGCTCACTTGCGGCAAAACGGTGTCTTTTGTGTAGATTCGCTGGAGCTCTGAGACGGTTTGCACGCGGCCGAAGAGGCACATACGGGTTTTAAGTTCGAGTGTCCCGATCTCTTCAAAAAGCTGGAAACGGGCAAAATCATATACGATCCCTTGTTCGAGATTATAAGTAGGGATAATCACAGCGGCAGTTGAATCGGTCACTATTTTGCGAAAAAGCAAGTCGGCCGAAGCGAGTGGCTTCAAAATGGTGTTTGCAACAGCAGGTACTAGCCGCTTGGCACGCAATGCGGCCGCATGTGACCAAGTATGTTTCGGTCCAAGATAATAAAGGATTGATGGCATAAGAAATTGTTCAATACATAAAATGTGAAAACAATTTTAACCGATGGAAACAAAAAAAGCGGATAACATATGATGCTATCCGCTTTTTGAAGCCGGTCAGTTTTAAAGTTAAAACCACCTGACTTAGAATATTGTTCTGTCAAACAGAAACTATGATGTTTTTACGTCTTTAGCTAAAGCATTTACTTTCTTAGTAAGGTTTGCGATTTTCTTGCTTAGATCATCAATATCAGCTTTGGTTGGGATGTTGATCGTGTGAAGCGCTTTTTCGATTTGAGTATCAATGGTTGACCGGATATCGCTTACAGCTTCTTCTGCCTTTGTTTTGCGTGTGTTTACCGCTTCATCAACACGTTGACGATTTTCAGCACCAAATGTTTCGCCACGAACTGCCAAGTTATTGAAAATTTCTTCAATGTCTATCTGTGCTTTTTCAAAAAGGTTGGCTACCTCTTCGCGAGCTAGGTCAACAGCGCCTAAACCTGCATTCATCGCTTTGCGCGCACTTTGGAAAAAAATGTTTGCGGTTTCTTGTAGAGCTTCTTCTTCAATAATGACTGTTTCTGTGTTTTTTGTATTTTCGTTCATCGGTTTACTAACTCCTGTTTAACAAGGAAAAAATCCTTGACTGTGGTTTTAATTTCTAAATATGGTGAGGGTTGATTTTTCCAACTCGCTCGTAACGCAGTGCGTTAAAAACTATTATGACACATTGCGTCATAATGTGTCAACCCCTTTTCTATTAGAATTATCCAGGATAATCATTCAAGCATTATTTGACCGATTGGTGTTAGATTTTGT
>JBLIMP010000040.1:0-20790 GCA_047638855.1 Cellvibrionaceae bacterium
TGATCGAAGGGACGATTCAAACACTCGCCGCTTTTCCCGACCGTCGCTTGTATGGGGACGAAGTGATTTGGGCTGGCAATGACGACACCGGCTGGTTTTCATCTCATCGTTTAATCCACGAAGGGCATAACTGGGGGGCTAGCGGATACGGACCCGCCACCGGGAAAAAAGTAACCTATCGAGCAATTGCTGACTGTGCGGTAAAAGACAACATCATCTATGAAGAGTGGTTGGTGCGGGATGAGCTATCTTTAGTGACCCAGTTGGGTTTTAATGGATTTGATTTGGCGAAACGATTGGCGTCCAAAGATCAACAATCTAGACCCATAATTGTGGTACCTAGCGAAACGGACCGATTGCGTGGGCAACGATCACCAGAGGCCCCCGCTCCATTTGATTCTGAACATTTTAGTGTGGAGCAGCTGGTTAAAACCAGCATTCATCAGATTTGGAACTGGCGTTTGCTCAATAAGGTTAGTGATTACTACGCCGAAAATTATATTTGCGAAGGGGCATCCGGCCGACATTTGTACGGCCGGAATGCATACATTAACTACATTTTGTCGTTGCTGTCCCCTTTCCCCGATCTTTCTGTGCAAGTTGATCACCATTGCTCGCTCCAGCAAGATGAGCACACCCATCGCGCGGCAACCCGCTGGACGATGCGCGGCACGCATAAAGGGCCAGGCGTTTATGGTGAACCAACAGGCAAGCAGATCCAAATTATCGGCGTGACCCATCACCTAATTGTTGATGGTAAATTTGTTCAGGAATGGACGGTGTTTGACGAGTTGGCCTTGCTCAAGCAGATCGCGGTCCCGACTTATTATGACGACTATGAAGCCCCTTTTTAGTTCGAAATAGCATGTATTATTTTTTAACGGAATTTACGAAATCGTTTTCGCAGATTCACTAGTCAGGATTTTCCTGGCAGTGTTACAAGACTTTTCATAACCCTAGTTTTTAAAAGGAGAAGAGATGAAAAACAGAATTTCTATCATGTTCGTGGGGCTTTTAGCCCTAGTGGCAGTGCTGGTTGCCTGCCAACCTCAGACAATTACTGAGACTGTTGAAGTCGAAAAGATCGTCGAGGTTGAGAAAGAAGTCGAAGTCATCAAAGAAGTTGAAGTCGAAAAGATTGTCGAGGTTGAAAAAGAAGTCGAAGTCATCAAAGAAGTTGAGGTCGAAAAGATTGTCGAAATCATTGTTGACCCAACCGCTTGTAACATGCCAGCCCCAGCGGCCGCAACCGAGATCAACATGATCGGCTGGTCATTCCCAATTACTGACTTCTATGCTGAAGAGTTAGAAAAATGTAGCGAAGTGGAAAACTTAACTGTTAACACCCAGCTACTCGACTCAAGCTCAGCTCAAGAACAGGTTAACCTAGCTCTTTCAGGTGGTGGCGACTCACCTTATGACATCGTTCATGGCGCAAACGGCCAAGTTTCAACTTGGGCAGCTGAAGGCTGGATCATGCCTTTGAACGACATGGTCGAGAAATACTGGGATGAATACGATCTTGGCGACATTCCTGCGAAAGCTTGGGAAGGTGCAAGTATTGATGGTCAAATGTTCGGTGTGCCAATTGTTTCAAACAGCTTGCACATGATCTATCGTGAAGACCTCTTCGCAGAATGGGGCATTGATGCGCCAGATAACTACCAAGAAGTGATCGCAGCATGTGAAGCTGTTGGCCTCGATAATCCGGACTATGATGCTGTATTTACCATCAACTTGTCAGCCGGTTGGGCTTGGGAGATTGAGTTCTTCCAGATGATCCGCGCTTTAGGTGGTGATTACTTAGGTGAGGGCAATGCTCCGAGTTTCAATGGTCAGGAAGGTATCGATGCAGTGAACTTGATGGTTGCTGTGGCTGATGCTTGTATGGGCCCTGATGGTTATGCCTTTAACCTGAACGACCAAGAAGTGGCTATTCAACTGGGTACTTTACCAGCAACCAACATGTGGGCATCACGTGCGGCTAACATGGGTGACCCAGAACGTACTGACTTGTTTGACGTGATCACCTTTGCACCTGCACCACGCGCTACGGCCGATGGGCCACGTGCCGGTTCAGCTTGGAACGACTACTATATGATTCCAGCGGGAACCACACAAGATGCCGAAACGATCTTTTTGGCGATCATGGAAGCGACCGACACTCGTAGCCAGTTAGACGGCGCACGTGTCGGTCCAATCACCCGTATCTCTGCCTCTAATTCAGCAAAAGCTGGTCCTTACTTGGCAGCAATGGGACAAACGATTGATGAAGGTATCGGTATCTACCCGGTCAACCCAGCAGTGGGTATTGCCCGTTCTAAACTTGGCGAATTCTTGCCTTTGGTTGGAACTGGTGAAATGACCGCTGAAGAAGCTCTTAACGCAGCGGCTGAAGCATACATTGAAGAAGCCACCGCTCAAGGCTTTATCGATGGCTAGTGGCTGGTAACCCAGCCCGTTAGTTAGTTTTGTAGCTGGGTAGTTGGTTAGGTTGTCTTTAAGGCAAGTCTAACCAACTACCCAACCTACTAACCTAGCCAACAAACAAATCAAACTTATGAAGCGCAGGACCTTTTTCCAGTTTGCGGCCCCCAGCATATTTGTTATGACATTGCTGATGATCATTCCGCTGATCATGGCGATATGGTTGGGAATGCATTTTTTTACTTTCCGCAATATTAATGACCCAGAATTTATCGGTTTACGGAACTTTGTAGAAGTACTAAATGACGGCCGATTCTGGCAGTCCGCCCGCTTCACTACAATTTACACCGTCGTCGTTGTCCCAGTCCGTATGGCACTTGGGCTCGCAGTCGCACTGATGTTAGACCAAGTGTCGAAATCAGTTCGAGGGATTTATCTCTCATTCTTCCTGCTCCCCTTTATTATTGTCCCCGTTGTGGGGACTTTGATGTTCAAACAATTATTCGATGCGTCGGGTTTAATTACATGGGCTTACAACAACCTCTTTAATACCCGCCTACGCTATAACGAAACGACCGTTAAAACATTAATCATGTTGCATGGTGTTTGGTACGTCACCCCTTTTGTGCTTGTTACCTATTTTGCAGGATTGCAAACACTTCCTAAGGATTTAATAGAAGCCGCTTCAATTGATGGGGCTAACCGGTGGCAAAAGATTAGGGGCATTGTTATCCCTCATTTACGCTCATTAACGATTTTCATCGTACTCGTTTCAATCATGGACTCATACAGGGTTTTTGACAGCATTTTCGTGCTTACAAACAACTTAAATCCGATTTTCAAAGCCCATACACTGATGACCTACACTTTTTCAACCGCCATTCAGTTCCAACGCTTAGGCAAAGGAAATGCGATGGCTATCGTGACGGTCATTGGCATCATGATCGTTTTGATTCCTAGTTTGGTTCAATCTTATCGCGAGCAAATCGAGGAGCGTTAATCTTATGGATAAAACTAAAAACCCAATTGCGCGGGCCGCCATCCACCTTTTTTTGATCGTTTTTACGATCTACAGCATTCTTCCGTTTTATTGGACGTTGATGCAATCGATTAAAAAGCTAAAGGACGCGAACTCCCGGACCCCAAAGTTTATCTTTACACCAACGTGGGGAAATTATCAGGAGCTTTGGCTTGAACGTGTGCCAGAAAATGGGTACATGATCATGTTCTTTATTTTGCTCGCAGTTGTTTTGCTTATCTGTTTAGCATTATTCGCGGAACATATTCCTGTCCCAAACTGGGTAAGTTATGTCGGTGTTTGCCTAGGCTTTGCGGCTATTTTATGGGGAATTCCAGAGGTTGTACAAACGGCTGAATTTTATGACTATTTTATCAACACGATTATCGTCACCGTTGGGACGGTCGTCGTCTCGATTACGATAGGCTGTTTGGCCGGTTATTCGCTCGCCCGCTACTCCGGTTATGCCAGTGTTGTCGTTTTAATCGGAGCGTTGGCCTTTCGAGCTTTACCCCGTCTGGCCTTTACTTTGCCCTATTATCAGATCGGCTCTGCCCTCAACTTGCTCGACACTCGCTTTTTGGTCATTATAACGCTTGTGGCGGTGAATCAGCCATTTACGATCTGGATGTTACGCAGTTTCTTTATGGACATCCCCAAAGATCTGGAAGAATCGGCCATGGTTGATGGGGCGAGCCGGCTGGTCGCTTTCCGTAAAGTTATTATTCCGATTATGTGGCCAGGAATCATTTCAGCCGCCTTGTTCACACTTTTGCTGGCTTACAATGAATTTTTGATGGTTCGCATTTTGACTCATACAAACTGGACGTTGCCGGTTGCGATTTCGCGTTATACCGGTGGTGAAGATCCACGTCATCTGACCTTAGCAGCGGCTGCGGCCGTATCTGCAACCATTCCGATCGTAATTGTAATTTTGTTCTTCCAGAAGAACCTTGTGAAAGGTTTGGCGGCCGGGGCCGTGAAGGGCTAAAGCCCAGTAGCCGGTATAACGCGGTGGTCAGCAAGTCGGTTGTTGTTGCACTAATGACCGATTTGCCAGCTATCGAATACCGATCTACCTGTTAGACGGAGCCTACTCACCTTTTTCTCTATTGTGCCAAGCTTTCTTATTTGAGCTGTCCCAGCTTTGATTTTTCTGTTTAAAAGAGGGCTATCACATAAGAGAAAATGAGAGAAAAGCCGAGAACAGTACTGCAAGTTGTTGAAGAAAAAGGAGAAAAATGTCTATCCAAAATAATCAGAAAAACAAAGAAATTGTTTGGGATATGTGGCAAAAAATAAATCACGTTGGGATTGACAATGTCCCTGATGTGATCCGCGCGGTCATGCACAAAAATGTCAACTGGAACGCTTCCGCACCAATCGATCATATAGAGGGTGTTGAAGCTGTGATCAACAATTTTTGGCGGCCGATGTTCCACTCCTTCCCAGATTTGAAGATTAAGCCTTATATTTTTATGGGTGGCACCGATGGTGGCGAATCGATTATTGGCAGTAATCACAAAGAAGAATGGGTTTCGGGTTGTGGGTATTTAACCGGCACCTTTGCTCAAGATTGGTTAGGTATTCCTGCCACTGGCAAAAAAACAAACATTAACTTTGGTCAGTTTTACCATCTGCGAGAAGGCAAGATTGTTGAAAGCTATGTCATGTATGATATTTTGTCGGTTATGAGACAAGCTGGTTTTCAAGTCTTACCGCCAGCTCCAGGGGCGGAAGGGGGCAAGATTCCGGCTCCCGTAAACGGGGATGGGATACTTTTGACTGAACAGGACCCGCTGGAAGGGCGAAAAAGTTTGCAGCTTGTGGAGGCGATGGCTAAAGGGTTGGAACGCTATGTTCGCAGCCGTGATGGGGATGATATGAGCCGCATGGAACAGTGGCGTTATTGGCATCAAGAAATGAAATGGTATGGGTACTCTGGAATCGGAGCATGTTTCAATTTGGAAGAGTTTGCAGATTTTCACCAACGGCCGTGGTTATATGGTTTTGGTGACCGTAACCTAAGCCATGACGGGAGCGGCCGGGCGATGGGCTTCATTGGTGAAGGGTTGTATTCAAGTGGCGGTATATGGGATACGGTTTTCTCTAAGCACAATGGGGATTATGTTGGGATTCCGGCTAGTGGAAAATTGATGACAATTCGCGATTTTGATTGGTGGAAACGAGAGGACCAGTTGCTGACAGAGAATTGGGTTCCGATTGACATGATTGATCTTTGTCGGCAAATGGGAGTAGACCTTTTCGATAGGCTTCGCTTTCAGATTGAACAACGGAAACAAGGAGTCAACTGGTTTGAACGAACCTTATAAAAGCTGAATTCTTGATCAGATCATCTACTTATGGTGAATCGCCTGTCTCTAATTTTATCTTCTTATTTCGTATCTTCTAAAATTTAGGGGATAAGCTCGGGTAAAAAACCACATTTACCCAATCTTGGGCACCCACAAGGGGTGCCCCTACATCTGACCGTACCTTTTTGAGAAGATACTTGTTTCTATAAAAAAATTATGTCCGCAGAAAAAAACAAACAACTGGTTGATGATATGTACTCAGGGCTAAACGAAAATGTTTTAGGCTTGATGCAAAAATATTGGAAAGAAGACATGGTCTGGCAAGGCCCGGCCGGAATCGGCACGATGAACGGAATCGAAGAATTCGAGAATGTTTACCGTGACCCATTTATCAAGGCGTTTCCTGACAAACATGCCACAGACATTGTCCGTATTGCAGAAGGGGATGAATGGGTAGCTGGTACCGGCTATCAAGACACCACTTTTGCTGAAGATTGGCTTGGTATCAAAGCGTCGGGAGAAAAGATCCGTATGCGTTACATGGACTTTTGGCGGGTTGAAACTGATGAAGAGACTGGCGAGCGTAAACTGGCTGAAAATCTAGTGCTGATCGATGTTTTGGGCGTGATCGAACAGTGTGGATATAACATTGAAAATGTGCTTAAGTTTATTGGCTCAAAGCCGCCGGAATTCTTTAACAAATAGCTAATCAGCACGCTTCACTTTCAGCATTTCAGCACGCGCCGCTTCGCTCTGCTTTTAGAAGTGAACAGGTTGCGAGCCAAAGCTGAAATGCTGATTAGCTGAAATGCTAATATGTACCAAAACGCAAAAAAACTAGTTCGTGAATATTATGACGCAATGGAGAAGGCCACAGCTGACACTGTGGCTGATGTGCTGAAACAGTACACCAACGGTGATGAGTATCATTGGCGAGGGGTGTATCCGTTTCGGGAGCAATTTGGGGCCGACAACGTCGCTGAAAAATTCTGGTCACCCCTCATGCGCTCACTGTGCCACTATCAACGTCGCATGGATATTTTTATCGGCGGCACCAATGAAATTAGTGGTGAGATTTGGGTCATGAGCATGGGCAATCTGATGGGGTTGTTCGATGAAGATTGGCTCGGGATTCCACGCACACGCAAAATGGCGAATCTGCGCTACGCTGAGTTTAGCTGTGTCGAAGATGGGAAAATCACCAAAACCGGCATTTTTATCGATGTGATCGGGATGATGGTGCAAGCTGGAACCTATCCACTGCCTCCGTCTACAGGTGCTTATTTCAATTATCCTGGCCCACGCACTCACGATGGCTTGGTCTATGAAGATCAACCGGAAGAAGAGGGTGTCAAAACGCTAAAACTACTCAATGAGATGATTGATGACTTAACCGCTCTTAATGTGAGTGGGGCGATGGGTTGTCCGCCAGAGGTGCTTGAACGCACCTGGTCAGACCGGATGATTTGGTATGGTCCGGCCGGAATCGGTGCGAGCTACACAATTCCCCGCTATCAAGAACAGCATCAACTGCCGTTTAGAAATGGCTTGGATGATAAAGTTTTCAATGGTCACGTGTGTCGTTTTGCCGAAGGGAATTTTGCCTGTTTCTTTGGTTGGCCTAATCTTTCAAACCGTGCCATTGGCGGCTTTTTAGGCTTACCGGCCGGTGCTGGTGGCGCCGACATGCAGGTGGTTGATGTTTATCGACGCGAAGGGGATAAGCTGATGGAAAACTGGGTGCTGATCGATATTCCATACTGGCTGAAACAGCAGGGGCTGGATGTGTTAGATCGGACGGCGAAGATTTTAAATAGTGACCAGTGAGAAGTGACCAGTAAGAAGTATGAAAGTAGGAATTATGGAACTTAATCAAGATAACAAAAAGCGGGTTTGGGAGTTTTGGCAAGCAATAGAATCGGCCGATAACGATCAGTTTTTGGTTATTGCACAAGAATTTATGGCGAGCGATGTGGTTTGGAATGGACCAGACCCGATCAATAGACTAAATGGTGTACGGGCTTTTGCGGCCGATTTCTGGACACCATTGATGCAATCTTTTCCTGATCTGACTCGCGAAACGCATATTTTTATGGGCGGGCAATCAAACGGCCGGGTTAATGGCGACATTTCAAAAGACGGCCGAATGTGGGTGAGTGGAACCGGTTATCTAACCGGGACCTTTACCAATGACTACCTGACCATCCCTGCAAATCAAAAAGAGGTGCGGATTCGCTGGGGCGAGTTCTGTTGCATGGAAGAGGGCAAAATTGTAGAGGTTTACTTTTTGCTCGACCTTGTCGATTTAATGCAACAGGCTGGTTTTGACGTGTTGCCTAAAGCAAAAGGGAAGGACCATGTTTATCCAGCACCGGCCGCCAATGACGGCCTACTGCACACTGTTCAAGATGTTGGCATAACCCGCTATAGCTTGGAGCATATCCGACAGTTTATTTTTGACGGGCTGAATGCTTATGATCAGGATGATCTAGAAAGCATGGGGATGGCTGACTATTTTCATCCAGATGTCAAGTGGTACGGCCCAGGTGGGATTGGTGCATGTTTGAGCTTTAAAGAGTTTGAAGATTTGCATCAGGCTCCATGGTTGATCGCTTACCCAGATCGGTCTGTACAAAATTTAAATGCGCTGTTTGCCGAAGGAGTGTATACGGGTGCTCCCGGTTGGGCCGGTGTATTGGCAACACACACGGGGCCGTATCTAGATGTGCCAGCAACTGATAACAAGATTGCGTTTAATGGGCTGGACTGGTGGAAGCGTGAAGGTGAGGTTTATGTCGAAAATTGGGTATTCGTCGATATGATCCATCTGTTTCGTCAGTTTGGCATCGATTTGTTTGATAGATTGGGCGAGTTAACAAAAGCGAAATTGTGAAATTGTAATGTAGGGGTCCAGCGTGCTGGACCCAGTTTGGTATGCCGGCCCCCTACTGAAAATATGAATAGATGAAGCAAGGAGGGTCTGCATGGCTCCAAATCATAGAAGATCAAACCGACGACGAAAATCAATTCGTTTGCGTGGGTGGGATTATCGAAATGCTGGTGCCTATTTTGTCACGATTTGTACGTATAATCGTCAGTGTTGTTTGGGTGAAGTCGAGAATGGCCGGATGAAGCTAAACGATTGGGGACAGATCGTGATTCGGGCGTTAATCGAGACAGAAAGAAAACGAGAAAATTTGATACTTGGGGAGCTTGTCTGTATGCCAAATCATGTGCATGTGATTTTTTGGATTCTTTTGGGAGATGAATTGCCAAATGAGTATGCGGAAGTTCAGCACGCCGAACAGGTCCAGCACGCCGAACAGGTCCAGCACGCTGGACCCCTACGGGTGGTAGAATCCGAATTTGATATGCCGGATGAATTTCCTCATGTAAAATCGGGGTCGTTGGGTGCGCTAGTTCGAGGGTTCAAATCGGCCGTGACGAAGGAGATCAACGAGCTGCGAGGTGAAAAATATCCTTTAGTTTGGCAGAGGGGATATTATGATCGGATTATTCGGAACGAAGTTGAGCTAAATGCGATTAGACGATACATTCAAGCAAACTCACAAAATTGGAAGAGTGATCACGAATGGGATGAGGGGCTTGAAAATTATTTAGAAGGACTGTAGAACGCCCGTTTGCTGGTGTTGAAGAGAAATACCAGCAAGCTGGCGCTCTACGCACACATTATGAACGATTATTATGACCTTGGTACGTATTCTCGGCCGATCACAAGCACATCGCCGCAGGCCCAAACTTGGTTTGACCGAGGGCTCAACTGGACCTACGGCTTTAACCACGAAGAAGCGATCCGCTGTTTTGAAAAAGCGATCGAACACGACGATCAATGCGCCATGATTCATTGGGGGCTGGCTTACGCATACGGTCCGTACATCAATAAAGAGTGGCGTTTTTACGCGCATGATGAACTCGTGCGCAAATTGCCCATCATGCGTCAGGCGGTGGCTCGTGCAAACGAACTCGCTAAAGAGCCTGTTGAAAAAGCGTTGGCCGAAGCCTTAACCGTACGCTACCAATCAGATATCCCTTTGCCATCGGCCGAAATGGACCGCTGGCACGATGATTTTGCAAACGCAATGCGGTTGGTTTGTGAACAGTTTCCGCAAGACCGTGACGCCATCGCCCTAACGGTTGAATCGATGATGATGCGCACCCCTTGGCGGCTTTGGGATTTAAAAGCTGGCGAACCAACCGCCGGAGCCGACACGCTCGAAATGATGCAACTTTTAGAGGGTGGGATGGGTTTAGCCGATGCGCAAAACCTGCCACCTCATCCAGGGTTGTGTCATATGGTTGTTCATACGCTCGAAATGTCCCCGTTTCCAGAACGGGCGATGTCGGCCGCAAACGATCTGCGGGGGTTGGTTCCCGATAGCGGACATCTTAACCACATGCCAACTCATATCGATACGCTGTGTGGGAAATATCACGATGCGGTGATTGCGAGCGGGCGAGCAATAGCGGCCGACAAGAAATATTTGGCCCAGCTGGGGCCGTTTAAACAATACACTGCGGCCGTCTGTCACGATAATCACCAGATGATGTTTGCCAGCATGTTCCTAGGTCGATGGGAGACAGCGATCGGGGCGGCCGACATGATCCGGAATCTTGTAACTGACGAAGTGCTGTTGCGCTCAACACCCGCTTTTCAAATCACCCTCGAATCTTATGTTTCAATGCGGATGCACGTTTTTATTCGCTTTGGGAAATGGGAAGAAATTATTGATGAGCCAATGCCGGAAAACCCAACGTTGTACCCTGTAACAACCGCTATGCACCATTATGCCAAAGCGATTGCACAAGCCACGCTGGGTGATTTTGAGGCGGCCGAACTAGAGCGATCAAAGTTCGAGCAAACGCTGGCCGGTATTTCTGAAGAGCGCCATCTGTTTAACAATACGTCGCACATCATTTTGGCGATTGCTCGGCAAATGATGCTGGGTGAAATCGCCTATCATCAGGGAGACTATGAACCAGCGTTTGCTCATTTGCGCCAGGCGGTTGCGCTAAACGATGGGTTGTTTTACACCGAGCCTTGGGCGTGGATGCATCCACCTCGGCACGCATTGGGTGCTTTGCTATTGGCGCAAGGCCGTTTGGATGAAGCTGAAGCGGTTTATAAGGCTGATTTGGGCTTGGACGAGAGCGTGAGCCGAGCGAGTCAGCATCCTGATAATGTGTGGAGCCTGCACGGGTATGTAGAGTGTTTGGAAAAGTTGGGGAAGGGGGATGAGGTGGTAAAATGGCAGCCGAAATTAGAGGCGGCACTTGCCTTGACAGACACACCGATTTTGTCATCGTGTATGTGTCGCAAAATGGATAATTCTAGTGCGAGTTGTTGCGAGTAACTTTATGAAATTAATTAGCTTGGAAGAGATTAAGAGCGTGTTGCCATCCATCGATCTAATGGCTGAAATTGAGGCGGGTTTTGGGGCGTATTCGGCCGGGCAATCGGTTGTGCCGCCGGTTGGCGAGCTGATTTTTGATGAGCCACCGGGTGAAGTGCATATTAAATATGGCTATATCAAAAACGACGATTATTACGTGATCAAAATCGCATCAGGCTTTTTTGAAAACCATAAACTGGGCTTGCCAACCAGCAACGGAATGATGTTGTTGTTTAGCCAAAAAACCGGTGAGCCAATTGCCGTTTTGGCTGATGAAGGGTATTTAACCGATATTCGTACGGCCGTAGCTGGGGCGATTGCGGCCAAATATTTGGCACCGAAAAAGGTTAATAAGATCGGTATTGTCGGAACAGGGGTTCAGGCTCGTTTGCAATTGAGCTATCTAAATGGGGTTGTTGACTGTACCGATGTACTTGTGGCAGGGCGGAGCGCAGAGAAGTTGGCGGCTTATAAAGCTGATATGGAGCGAGAAGGGTTTTCGGTTGAAACGACAACCAATCCTGATGATGTGGCCGCATCCTGTAATTTTATTGTGACCACAACCCCTGCAACGGAGCCGCTGATTCGGATGGCGGCGATGCACGCATTAGGGGCGCATATCACGGCGATGGGGTCAGACACGCCGCATAAGCAAGAGGTCGAGGGGAGCATTCTGGCATCGGCCGACCTGATTGTGGCTGATAGCATTTCACAATGTATGGTTCGTGGAGAGATTTTTAAAGCGATTGAAAAAGGGCAGATGAACAGTGAAGGATTGGTTGAACTGGGGCAGATTATTTTGCGTCATCATCCCGGCCGGACAGACGAAGATCAGCTAACGATTGCTGATTTGACTGGTGTCGCGGTGCAGGATATTGCGATTACGAAAGCGGTGTATGAGGCTCTCCGTTCTTAATTCTTAATTCTCCGTTGGCCATTGGCAATTTTAGACTCGCCCCTAGCATTTTATGAAAAACAAACCCCAAATAAACGAAAAACAATTTTTAAAAGATTTAGAATCTTTGCGGCAAATCGGCTTACAGGCCGATGGTGCCGTGCATCGGGTTGGCTATTCGCCGGCCGATAGTGAGGCTCGTGCTTGGCTCATGGAACGCTTCCGCGACATGGGGATTGAACCGACGGTTGATACGGCCGGAAACACCTTAGCGTATTATCCTGGCGACGGGAGAGTCGCTCCGATTGGGATTGGATCGCATAGTGATACGGTGCCGTTTGGCGGGGCGTATGATGGGGCTTTGGGCGTTGTAGCGGCTCTGGCGGTGATCGAAGCATTGTACACGGCCGATGTGCGTTTGAACCACCCATTGGAGTGGATCAATTTTGCGGCCGAAGAAGCGACGATGGGCGGTGGTACTACTGGTAGCCAAGCGATGACCGGTATCTTTAACTCGGCCGTACTTGATAAAGCGGCATGGGACGGAAAACTGGTGCGAGAACATGTCGCGGCGGCAGGTTTCATCCCTGAAAAAATGTTAGATGCGACCCGTGCAAAAGGAAGTTTCGCAGCTTTTTTAGAACTGCACATTGAGCAAAATAATCAGCTTGAGAAAACCAATCGGCCGATTGCGATTGTGGATGGATTTGTCGGTATTCGGCGGTATGGGGTCCGTTTTGACGGCACGGCCAACCATGCTGGAACAACTCCGATGGCGACTCGTGATGATGCCTTGGTCATGGCGGCCCCTATGATTCGCTTTGTGCGCGATTTGGCAGTGGAGCTAGGGATTGTGGGCACGATTGGCGATTTCAAGGTCTATCCAGGCGCACCCAACGTCATACCGGATCGGGTTGAGATGATTGTAGAGATTCGAGGGTTGGATGTGGACGTTTTAGATCAGGCGCAGGCGATTATTCAAAAAGAGGCGGAATCGCTAGGGGGTAGCTTTGATCCGGTGGTGATAAAACCGCCGGTGACGGCTGATGCTATCGTGCAGGATGCGATCGGCTTGGCTTGCGCAAAGCTACATCTTGAAACGCTGACGATGTCGAGCGGGGCGGGGCACGATGCGATGAATATGTCTCTGTTGTGCCCACAAGGGATGTTTTTTGTCCCTAGTAAAGATGGGATCAGTCATTCGAAAGATGAGTTCACGTCGGCGGCCGATTGTGTGAACGGAGCCCAGGTGATGTTAGAAACAGTCATTGAGTTGGATAAGTTGTTGAGCAAGCCTGACTAACGCAAATGAATGGGTGCGGAGACCCACATCACTCTGCTGCCTCTTCGCACCACATCAAACCTGTAAAATAATCGCCTACCTGCCTGCATCCCCGTTATAATTTGGCAAGCTTAATCGCTGTTTGGCTAAAATGCTGACAAGCTAACAAGCTGAAATGCTACAAATAGGAAGAGAAAATGGCTGAAACATTTAATACAAACGTTATTTCGGAAACAGTTTTGATTGCACCGCAAGATTTAAGGGAGCAGCTGCCGACATCGGCCGAAGCTGACAAATTCATCTATGAGTCGCGTCAAATCATTGAAAATATCTTAGATGGCAAAGACCATCGATTGTTGGTCATCGTGGGGCCATGCTCGATCCACGACGTTGAGTTGGCAAAAGAATATGCCAAGCGGCTCAAGTTATTGCACGAGCAACTAAAGGATACGCTGTACATTGTGATGCGGGTTTATTATGAAAAACCACGTACAAGCATTGGTTGGAAAGGGCTAATTAATGATCCTGATTTAGATGATTCTTGTGACATTCAAAAAGGATTGGCAAAAGCACGTGAGCTAGGTGTCTGGCTGGCGGAGCAAGGCTTACCGGCCGGAACCGAAGCGCTTGACCCTATCACGCCGCAATATTTGTCCGAACTGTTTTCATGGGTTGCCATTGGTGCCCGTACCACCGAATCGCAGACTCATCGTGAAATGGCTTCGGGGCTGTCGATGCCCGTTGGCTTTAAAAACGGAACGGGTGGTGGGGTAAACATGGCGGTCAATGCCATTCAATCAGCCCGTGCATCACACAAATTTATCGGGTTGAATGTAGCTGGCCAATCGACGATTATTGAAACGGCCGGCAATCGCTTTGGTCATGTGATTTTACGTGGGGGTAAGCAGCCCAACTACGACAGTGTTAATGTGAGATTGTGTGAAGATGCGTTGATAAAAGGAAATTGCCCCACCAATATCGTTGTTGATTGTAGCCACGCCAACTCATTCAAAAAACACGAGCTTCAGCCGTTGGTGGCCGATAATATCGCGCAGCAAATTATTTCGGGCAACAACTCAATTATGGGTATGATGCTCGAAAGCCACATCAACGAAGGGGCACAATCGTTTCCGGCCGCAGACAAGATTGACCAGATCAAATATGGTGTGTCATTGACCGATGCTTGCATTGGTTGGGAAGCTACTGATATTTTGTTGCGGAACTTAAGTGACAAACTTAAAGATGTGTTGCCAGCAAGACTTCCTAATCGGGATATTGGATAGCCTCATTTGATTATTGGAAGGTTGATTGGTTGTAAACATGCCAATCCTCCTTCCTACTAACTAATGAACAAACAACCCCAAAGAACAGACTCATGAATAAAAGCGGCTTTTTGTATGCACTAGGGGCGTTTTGCTTGTGGGGCTTTCTCCCGATTTTCTGGAAGTTGTTGTCAGACGTTCCATCTCTTGAATCGTTGGCGCATCGAGTGGTGTGGTCGATGCTGTTGCTGGTTTTGATGCTGTTGGTGATGGGGAAGACAGCTTGGATTCGGCCGACGTTACGCGACAAGCGCAAATTATGGGTCACGCTACTTGCATCGATCATGCTCAGCATTAACTGGGGACTGTTTATTTATGCAATTAACATCGGCGAAGTACTATCTGCAAGTTTAGGTTACTACATTAACCCGCTTTTGAGTGTGCTGATTGGGGTGTTGTTTTTTAGAGAAACATTACGACCGTGGCAGTGGGTCTCCATTGTGGCGGCCGCTTCTGGTGTGTTATGGCTCACCTGGAGCTTTGGCGAGCTTCCGTGGATTGGACTTGTGTTGGCGGCTTCGTTTGGGGTGTACGGGGCTTTGAAAAAGATGGCCGTTTTGGGGCCGATTGAAGGATTAGCGATTGAAACGTCTGGCGTTTTCTTACCAGCTTTAGGTTATTTGATTTATCTAAGTTGGATAGGAGAGGGTGTTTTTATTGCGGCCGGACCCTTTACAAGTTGGATGCTTGCTTCAAGTGCAGTTGCAACAGCGGTCCCTTTGTTGCTATTTGCAGCGGCGGCTCAACGCATTCCACTTTCGATGGTCGGAATGATGCAATACATCGCCCCGACGTTGCAATTGTTGTTGGGCATCTTTCTGTATCACGAAGCGTTTCCGGCTGAGCGGCTAATCGGCTTTGCGTTTATTTGGCTGGCACTGATTGTGTTTACAAGTGAGGGGCTTTTCTTTCGGCGTAAGCAAATTCAGATTGGGGCTGCAGTGGTCGTAAAACCATAGAGATGAGTACAATTCAGCCTATGTTGAAGCGACTGCAAGCAATGAACCCGGCTGTTTGGTTGACCCTAATAGGGGCCATCTTTCGCTTTGCCGAACTAGGCAGCGTGCGCATAACACATGATTTAGCGTGGCAAGGTTGGGAGGCGGCTCGTATTGTGAACGGGGTCTACCCGCTTTTGGGCCAGCCTTCGTCCGTCTTTTTAGACAACCCCTCGCTGATGGGCTACATCCAAGCGATCCCTCTTTTCTTTTGGCGATCTCCATGGTCGATTTTTATTTTTATCACACTGCTAAACACACTGGCGATTCCGTTTTTGTATTCGGCCGTTGACAAAACCTTAGGTCGGCGAATCGCCATCTTGGCAACGTTTTTGTTTGCCATTAATCCGTGGATTGTCCATTTTAGCCGCATGACATGGACTCAGGGGTTGCTCCCATTTTTCTTGGCGATCATGTTTTGGGGCTGGGTTCCGGTGCTTGTACGCCAAGGGCGAGATGTTCGCACAACGGCCGTGCGTTTACCGGAAAATGGTTCGGCGAATGTCTCGCCCCTACCGACCACCGATCACCGAATAGCGAATACCGAATACCGATTTCTAGCCGGATGGGTCGCGTTCACGGCGATGTGCATGACGTACGTTTTAGCATTTGCTATGTTCGCGCCAGTGGGATTGCTGATGGTGATCTTTTGGAAGCGATTGCCTAAAAGGGAGTTTGCGGCCGGAGTTTGTATTCTAGCTGTAACGCTCATGTTTTACGGTTGGGCGGTGGCGCAGAATCTGGACCAAAATAGCGGCAAGTTTTTCAGCTTTTTAGATGATGTGGGCCAAACAGAGCAACGTGATGAGTCGAGTCAACTCTTAAACCTAACCGATGATGCTTTGGTTCATGCGATGCGATTTGTGACCGGCCGGGATTTTGTGGTGCGCGATGTGAATGGGGCCACAACTGAGGGTCCCATCCCTGTTCCAATAATGGCGCAACTGGCTCGATGGGGTTTAACGGCCGCATTCTTGGCCGGACTAATCCATCTTTTACTGAAACGCAATGGGGTGACTTGGGTCTTATTGATTTGGTTTTTTGTGCCAATTGGGTTGATGATGATCCTGCCGTCAAGCGTGTTTGTGCATCCCCACTATTTGCTATTTACACTTCCGGCCGGGGGTATTATTGCTGCCATTGGGCTAGATTGGGGAATGCAGAAGCATCAATTTGCGGTTTGGGGTGTGATTATTTTGCTGTTGGCGATTGGGGTGCAGTTTAAGGTGAGCTTGTGGCAAAACGGCCAAGTCACTCAAGAAAGCCCATTTGCACGTGGGTTGGACGGATTACCACTTTCAACAGCGGCTGAATTAGGCGCCCATATTCGCACAGTCTACGCAGATTCTACTGGGTATGAGCCATTGAGAATTTCTTCGAAGGCGAGCGACCAAATAATGTCAGCTACCTCTGGCTTGTGGCTCGACTCAATGAGTGAATTAGCACCACCAGATTGGGTGATGTTACCGAATAAACAGCGCATACTTTACATCGATAATGTGTCACGGCCCTTTCTCGATGTTGAACCTTCGGCCGTCTCTAAACCGTTTGACCGTATTTCGATTTATCTTTTTGAACCAGAAGCTGGCTTAGCCATTAAAGCCCAAGAGGTTGTTGAGCAAGAAAGCGAAGCAGGATTCACATTTCTCGGCTTTTCAAAAACTGTATCAGACGAAAACCGGTTGGTGGTTCAAACGTACTGGCGGGTTGATACATTGCACGATGCACGAAACGAGTGGTTTGTATCTCCGTTTGTGCATTTGCTTAATGCCGAAGGGCAGACGGTTGTGAATGTGGCCCCGCATGGGCAGTGGGGTTATCGCTGGCGGGTGGGGGATGTTTACGTGAGCACGGTTACGCTGGATCGCCCGGCCGATGCTGTGAAATTGGGCATCGGCCTGTTTGATCCGATATCCGGCCGGACGTTTATGCTAAACGGACCAGATGGAAATGTGCCACGATTTGAGGCAGGTTTACCGTAGGCCGTGGGCATTCTCTTCGTAACCGTTCAGAGGGGTGTAAGGCCGTAGGCATTCCCTTCGGTCGGGACGGGAAGAAAATCTCTTCTTCGGGGCTTAAAACCGCCCCGCCCCTTTCACCCCTACGAAGTTATGCGTATCAATGACAGGGGGACTGAACGGTTACTTCTCTTCAGTCGGGCCGCAGGGCAAGCGATTAATCGACTATGCCATAAAAATGGGGTAGCAGGTTGGATTTTTCAACCCCGATTTGAATACTTTCTAGAATCGACTGTCCGGCCTGTTTAAACCCAGCTTCATCGGCCGCATGTACCGTTGCTAACAGTTGCCCACTTTCAATTTGATCGCCAACTTTCACCGGCATTACAAACCCGACAGCCGGGTTGATTTGGTCTGTTTTTTGCAAACGGCCGCCGCCTAAATAAACCACTGCCCAGCCTAGCTTTTCAGTATCGATTTGTTGAATATAGCCAGCTTGCGAAGCGACAACATCAGCGATAAAGCTTGCTTTAGGTAGCTTGCTAGGCTCGTCTACAATGTCGCCAGCCCCGTTCTGGGCAATTACCATCTGCCTAAATTTTGCCAAGCCACGGCCGGAATCCCGTGCTTCTGTCAGCATCGCTTCACCTAATTCAGGCGTTTCGGCCGCACCTGCCAAAAAGAGCATGTGGCTACCGATTTTGAGACAGTGGGACCAAAAATCGGCCGGGGTGGCTGGGTCGTTACGAAGCGTGTTAATCGCTTCAAGCGTTTCAAGCCCGTTCCCGGCCGCATGACCCAACGGCTGATTCATATCTGACAAAACCGCCACCATTTTGCGCCCCGCATCTTTGCCGATGTTAACCATTAGTTCAGCCAAAACACGCCCCTCTTCAACCGTTTTGATAAATGCGCCTGAGCCTACTTTGACATCAAGAACAATGGCGTCGCCACCGGCTGCCAGTTTTTTCGACATGATCGACCCAGCGATCAGCGGCATACAGCCAACGGTGCCGGTCACATCTCGCAAGGCGTACAGCTTGCCATCGGCCGGAGCCAAACTGGCTGTTTGCCCCGCCAAAACTAGCCCGATGTCGGCCGCTTGTGCTTTGATTTGTTCGATGGTTAGGTTCGGGGTCCAGCCACGAATCGATTCCATTTTGTCGAGCGTGCCGCCAGAATAGCCCAACCCCCGGCCGGACATTTTTGCCACGGGCACGCCGCAAGCCGCCACCAGGGGTAGCACAACCAGCGAGGTTTTGTCGCCCACGCCACCGCTCGAATGTTTATCCACAATGAAGTCAAGCGTGTCATGCAGGTCGAGCATTTCGCCAGAGTGGGTCATGGCGATGGTTAAATCAACCGTTTCTCGCCGGTTCATTCCGTTGATGTAGATGGCCATGAGCAAGGCCGAAGCTTGGTAGTCGGCTATGGTTCCGGCCGTATAGCCCTTGATGAAAAAGCGAATTTCGTCGGTTGTCAGCTCGTGCTTGTCTCGTTTTTTGCTAATGATTTCTAGAATATTCATTGGGGAAGTTGTGAATTGGATTGGTAAATAAATGGCAACTGGTAGGGGTCTAAGGGGGCGGGAAGAATTTTCATTCTTCGGATCCAATATCGTTCCGCCCCCTTAGACCCCTACTTACCTCAGCCGGTGCTGAGATGCTGATTAGCTGAGCAGCGTTATCATTTCGGTTAAAGTCATGTCGGCCAGCGAGTCAATGACGAGGTTGGCTTGGCTAAAGTCCATCCCTTTTGTGACCGGGTTTGGGATGACAGCCGCCATCATACCAGCCCGTTTGGCTGACAAAAGGCCGTTGAATGAATCTTCAAGTGCAAGGGCGTTTTCTGGATTGACCCGTAACCCTTTACAGGCGGCCAAATAAACATCTGGCTCTGGCTTGCCCACATCACCGACGTCGGATCGACTGCGTACCGCTTCAAATTCAAACAGCAAACCCAGCCGAGGGAGATGGTAGTTGAGCCAGCGAGAGGTGGAACTGCTGGCGATACCCAGCTTTAATCCTAGCATCTTCGCTTCAGCGATGCGGTCTAATACACCGGGCATGATGCTTTGCTCTGCCAGAATATCTAATCGAATTTGGCGACGCATATCTTGTAATGCGGCTGGACTTTCGCTGATACCGGTTAATTCAATGAGGTGTTCGGCCGGGTGAAAAACGTCGGTCTGGCCTATATTTTGCACCCACTCAGCCATAGGTAATGTTTGCCCATAATTAGCATAAAGTTGTTGCCAGGCGGCGGCTCCGGCCGTTTCTGTGTCAAAAATTGTTCCGTCAAAATCAAATATTATCGCTTCAATTGTCATGGTTATTTGGGTTGTTGATTACTAGAGGGGTAAATGGATTTGAACCATAAATAGAAAATCTCGCCATCTAGGATGATGTACGAGAGTTAAGAGACGGATTGATTATACTTGAAATAGGCGGCTCTATCACCTACTGAGAATGGCAGGTTGTTAGCTAGATGATTTCAGAATAATGTCAAAATCGCCCTTGTTTGGAAATCTTGAACCGCAAACCCATCGGCCGACTGTTCGTTTACTAAGGGTTCATCTAGAAAATCGAAAACAAAATGTACCAATACCTCCCCATTTTTAGGAATGAAAATCAAATAAAACGGGAAAAATATGTATTTTAAAAATCCCAGTCATCTAGCCCGTAAGCGGCCGATGACTGGGATTTAATTGTCCGCAAATTGTTTTTGCGGTTATTAATAAAGTCTCATTCCTTAGCGAACAATCACAGGCAGATAGACAAACATCTTGGTTGATACCAACTCCAAGTCCAAATCTGTGACTTCACTGGGAACGCCCACCACTGGACTGGTCAACGTGTGATACCCCTCCGCCTCGACCACTACATACCAACAGCCGGTTGGAACATCCCACCCATAATGGCCGACGCTATCGGTTTGCATGTGATTGATTCTTGGATTGACTACGATGATGTCTGTATTCACCAAGACCCCCAAGTTCGCAGGAGTTACCTGACTCCACGCTGCACCCGCCTCTTTTGATTCATTCGACTCACAACTATCGGCTTTTTCATTGTCAGCACTGCTTTTGCGCGCTTCCCACCCTGGCACCTTGTACAGGGTGACTGTCGCCCCTTGAACCGGCTTTTTTGTTTGCGAATCGGTTA
>JBLIMP010000041.1:0-20623 GCA_047638855.1 Cellvibrionaceae bacterium
GTCTATTTATTAAGTTCGCATTGGCTCTGGGATATGATGGTTTGAGTATCGGCCGACTAGAATTTCCCCATCATCGGTCACAATACCGTGGGTAATGGCACAGTTGCCCACCCAGAAAACGCCATTCATGAGGTGATCAAGCCCTTCCATGTTCATCGCCAATTCCGTATTCCCAAGAGCGTGTTTGACTAAAAATGTTTTGATAAAAAAGCCATGGCTAAATGCATATATCAAATTGGCTGATGTGTTTTTTAAGTGATTCTCAAAGGCATCAACCCGCCCCAATATATCGGCCCATGACTCAGCCCCACCCCCGTTTGAGTGATGCGGATTATAGCGACCCCAGTGATGATTGAACAATGGAATCATTTTTTCAATGGTAAGGCCGTGCTCTGTTAGTGGGTTGAGTTGATGGAACTCTTCAATGGGCCAGATTTCGTGTTTAGCGTCTGGAAACCTTTCTTTAGTAGGAGCCGAAGTTTGGTGTGTTCTCAGATAGGTTGAGGTCACGATGAGGTCGGGTGTTTTTGTCAGGTGTGCGGCTGTTAGTTTTGCCTGTTTTTTCCCAAGATCTGTGAGCGCCTCTTTGTCATTAGAGACGGCCGGAAAACCTGCATTTGCCCGACTTTGTCCATGTCGTATCAGATAAAAATCTTTCATGAAAGAATTTTACAAGCAGTAGCCCCGATTCGGTAGGTCATTATTCATCAAATATGTTTATCTATATTCTAGATCCTTGGCGGCCGCCATAATTACTTCGTTTTTTGGAGGGACTATTGCATTGATAGTCATTATTAATCGCTCTCTTGTTAACACTATGTTTTTTCCGGTTTTCAAAAAAACGAAACCCAATAAAATACGTACAGTGGGCTTACAAGACGCTTGGGTTAATTAATGATCGTATCGCGTAACTACACAATTTGGCCGTGTTTTTTGGGAAGTCTGTGATTAGAAATTCTAAAATAGTTTAGTTGTTTAAATTTCAAATTTGTCAATCATCCCAGTTGGTGAAATGGTAAAAGACATTGCCGGTTTTTTTTGATAATTGTTTTCAGAGGTAGAATCCTATTGAGCTGTCTTTAGAGATTAGCCACTGAATGCGGGTAATAATAGGAAAATGACTTATGTTTGGTTTGCGAAGAAAAAAGCAAAATAAAAATGCTGAGATAAAAGATTACTCTGCCAGTTCTCTAATTGACCTAAGGGGTATTCGAAAGGCTTATGAAACTGAGGCCGGAGAATTTTTAGCCTTAAAAGATTTTGACTTAAGTGTAAGCCCCGGTGAATTTGTGGCGGTTGTAGGGAAATCTGGTTCAGGAAAATCAACCCTGATTAATATGATTACCGGCATTGATCGGCCGTCCGAGGGCGAAGTTATCGTCGATAAAACTCCCATCCATCTATTAACCGAAGGGAAGATGGCTGAATGGCGCGGCCTTCATATGGGCATTGTTTTCCAGTTTTTTCAATTATTGCCCACGCTTACGGTTGCTGAAAATATTATGTTGCCCATGGATTTTTGCAACATGTACAAGCCATCGGAGCGATATGATCGGGCCATTCATCTTTTAAGTTTGGTCGAAATGGAAGATCAAGCCAACAAACTCCCTAGTGCCATTTCTGGTGGACAGCAACAACGGGCGGCGATTGCGCGAGCCTTAGCAAATGATCCACCTATCATTGTTGCGGACGAACCGACTGGTAATTTAGACTCAACTACGGCCGATGCTGTTTTTGAGATGTTTGAAAAACTAGTTAATGAAGAAGATAAAACGATCTTGATGGTGACACATGACAATGATCTGGCAAGCCGTGTCAAACGGAAGCTGACGATTGCTGATGGCGAAATCTTGACGGACGAATTGCTAACCCAAAACAAATAAAGATAGCGAAAAAGATAGATGAGTCGAATGTTTTACTTTTCTAAATCTTTGCTTTCTATCCTATAAAACCTATGAGACGTATGCGTTGGAAGAAGGTCTGGAAAGACCTCACTTCAAATAAAAGTAGGACATTCTTAGTTGTTATTTCTATTGCAGTTGGTGTGATTGCGATTGGGATGGTATTGGGCGCACAAGGGATTGTTGATCGTGATTTGCCTCGTGATTTTCAAGCGATTGGCCCGGCCGATGCGTTTGCGATTACCTTTACCAACTTTGATGATGATATCGTTCAGAGAATCGAATCGATGCCGGAAGTTGGCAAAGCTGAAGGGCGTCGAATTGTCGTTGTGCCGTTTAAAACTAAAGATGGCGATTGGCGCAATATGCAGCTGATGGCAACTGACAATTACGAAACGATGGAATTAAATAAGATTACGCTTGAAGAAAGCATGCTTAATCCGTCAAAAGCAGGAGTGTGGCCGCCGCCTGAAGGGACGATTGTCATCGAACGCTCTGCACTATCCCCAAATTTGGGCTTTGAAGGGATTGAGCTTGGAGACATGCTTACGATTAAGGCACCTAATGGAAAAGAAAAGCAGGTGCAAATTGTGGCGACTGCACATGAGCTTAATCAATTTCCATCTCAGTTGATTCAAACGCCATATGCCTATGTTTCTTTTGAAACAATGGCACTACTTAGCGAACCCCAGGAATACAATCAGCTGTTATTTACAGTTGCTGACGATTTTTGGGCGCAGTACGAATTTTTAAGCCTCACGGCTGAAGATCGATCAGAACTTTCGGCCGAAATTAGCCGTGTGGGCGAAATTGTTCAAAAGGAAATGGAATCAGCGGGAGCTACCGTCTTATTTATTTTTTCTTTCCCTCCTGGGCAGCTACCAACGCAAACAATTTTAGATGGTATTTCTTATCTTTTGATTGCGATGGGGATCTTATCTTTGGGCCTCAGTATCTTTCTGATTATCAACACTTTGTCTGCAATTTTAACCCAACAAGTTCGCCAGATTGGGATTATGAAAGCTATTGGAGCGCGTACTGGTCAGTTGACTTGGATGTACTTCGGCATGGTGCTGATTTTTGGGATGATTGCGCTTGTTGTTTCGATCCCGCTTGGGGTGATATTAGCTGGTGCTTTGGCTCAATTGTTTGCAACGATTTTAAATTTTAATGTTCGCGGCTTTGCATTTAATTTAAATGTGGCCTTGCTGCAGGCTGCCATTAGTTTGATTATTCCAATTATTGCTGCCATTTTTCCAGTTGTTAAAGGGACCCGAACAACGGTGCGAGAAGCGATAAGTGAACAAGGGGTTGGTAAAGGGCAGTTTGGTACAAGTTATGTTGACTTATTTGTTGTCGGCTTGAAAGCGGTTATTCCGATGATGAAACGGCCGGCACAGATTTCTTTGCGCAATACGTTTCGACGTAAAGGACGCTTGGTTCTAACCTTGATTTCACTTTCTTTAGCCAGCCTGATTTTCATGTCGATTTTGAGTATTCAGGCTTCAATGCAACAAACACTTCAAGAATCACTGGGGATTTTTCAATTCGATATTCAAACGCGTTTTAGCCGCCCTTATCGAATCGACAAATTGGTTCGCGAGGCTGAGTTGAATCCGTATGTCACAGCGGCCGAAAGCTGGGGGTTCGCTGGTGCGCGTCGTGTCCGGCCGGATGATACACAAAGTGGGAATATTATTACTTATGCTCCCCCGATCAATGCAAAGACGCTTAATCCAATCATTTTACAAGGGCGTTGGTTGCAGGATGGGGATACAAACGCCATTGTTGTAACCAATGATTTCTTGCGCGCAGAAGAAGACATAGATGAAACGAATGTCATCGGTCAACGGATTACCTTGAGTATTAACGGGAAGGAGCAAGACTTTGTTATTGTTGGCCTTGCTCGTGGCGCACAGCCGGTTTCTTCTGCATATATTGCTTTTGACTACTTTGAGCGAGTCACTGATCAAGTTGGTATTGCGCAGGTCATTACGATTCAAGTGGATCGGAGTAAGTTGGCTCAGGGACCACAGGGATTGTTAGAGCAGATTCAAGCAGCTAGTAACCCTGAAGCATTTGAATCGTCTGATCCTACGTTAGACGAATTGGCCTCTCAGCTTGAGACAAGTTACCGAGATGCTGGTTTTAGGGTTGAAGAGACACAAACAATTGACCTTGTAAACAGTATTTTAACCTTGATCTACAACATTCCGATCTACTTTTTGTTGGCAATGGCTGCGTTATTAGGCTTAGTTGGCGGGCTAGGTTTAATGGGGACGATGAGTATCAATGTCATTGAGCGTTTGCGTGAAATCGGTGTCATGCGGGCGATTGGTGCCTCTGACTTTTCAGTACTCGGCATTATCTTATTAGAAGGCGTCGTAATCGGCTTTATTAGCTGGGGAATCGGTGCCATACTTTCTTGGCCGATTAGTATTTGGCTCACCCGCTTAGCAGGAACGCTTCTATTCTCTTCCCCCCCAACCTATATCTTTTCCAGATTTGGAGTTGTGCTTTGGTTATTCATCGTTATTTTCTTAGCGATTGTTTCTAGCTTCTTGCCGGCCCGAAGAGCTTCAAAAGTGACTGTGCGCGAAGTGCTTAGTTACGAATAGTTATAGTTTTCTGATGAGATGATGAAATGATAGGATGATTGGCTTTCATCATTTTGTCACCTGTTATCAAAGTTATTTCAAGACTTGAAAGGTATCAAAGCCTTTCAAGTCTTTTTTTTGCCTAGGCTTACTGTCTCCGAATTTAGAATATTTCATATTACAAACCTCGTCTGCTACTAAAAGCCTGCTCGCTTCGCCTATTTTCCTTGTTTCTCATCGCTCTCGATTCATCATTTTTAACCCTGCATATTCAACTGCCTTGACACTATTGGCAAGCGATATTGCCCGCTTTGCCATGTATTTCCCTGCCGTCAAAAGCGATACTGATCCATGTAGTTCACAACGTTGTTCGAGTTAGTCGACTGACTCCTTTGTTTAGCAATTTGCAAGTGACAACAGGAGATAAGATGAATCAGTTTAACAATTTAACAGTTTCTAAGGTCAAAGATGGCTTAATTATATTATTGGCTGCGGCTGTTCTTTTCTTGATGGGTGTATCTGGTAACTTCATCAAACCGGCCGGGCTTGATTCTATTCCAAGCTTTCAATCGCAGCAGTTTGACGGTGGCCAAAATGGCGCATCCTTGATTCCCATTGGTGTAGACGGTGGCGGTCCAGACGGCGGATAATTTGAACGAGATGATTTCTGGCTGTCACTGAATGGTGACAGCCTTTTTGTTTTGTTGTTTATTGCTGGAATGAACGATGGCGGCACTAATAGTGGGTAAATTGAGCTACTTTATTTCATTTTGATTTGATATGGCAGATGGAGCCAACTACCTATCTTTGCTCCAACTCTTGACCCGAATTTGAAATTCTTAATTCAACATCTTTGATTAGCTTCGTGACTTTTATTTCTTGCGGTAGCGTTTTTAGTTCTGCCAAAGCATTTTCCAGTACAACTAATCCTGCTTGAGAATCGCCTTTTTGACTTAAAAGCTCTGCATAAGTTTCGCGTAATAATAAATATTCGTAGCGCTGATTCCTCTCTTCGCGATAACTGAGCAATTTAAAAATCAAGACTTCGGCTTTAGAATATTCTTTTTGCTTCATATGCCCAACCGCCATATTGTTAAGCGTTGAATATAGAAGATCATGGTTCTGGGTATCTCGTAGAAAGTCTAGATCGATAGATTGAAGAGATGAAATAGCTTTCTCTAAATGGTTATGTTCAAAACGAAGTGCGCTTTGAGCTAATAGAATTCTGATATTTTTTATTTTGTTTGGGAAAAGCTGTAGATACTTTCTAGCATTCTCATAAGCTTCATTTGCTGGCGAATATTGATTCATTAGATAGTATAAATATCCCAGATTGTGGAATGCTTGTATGAGATGTTGATGTTGGTTGGTGTTTTTCAAATAGTCAATAACTTGAAGGAATGAATTCTCAGCAGAATCAAATTTCTCTTGATTCATGGCAAGTATGCCGCGGCGTAGCAAAGATTTTATGTAATCTTCATTACTAATCCCAAATTCTTCAAATAGTTTCACAGCCAATAAATTATATTTAGATGCTAAATCAAATCGACTCATTCGATAATAGCACCAACTCATATGATGATATGCTTGAGCGATTTCCAGCGTTTCTTCAAGTTGAAAGCCTAGTTTCAAAGCCTCTTCATGCAAGGTCAAAGCTGTTTCAAAATCTCGTTGCTCTTGTTTGATATAAGCCAGTTGATTCATTAAGCGGCACATAAATAAATCATCTGCATCTACATCGTTGATCAGTGCATGCTTCCAAAAAGGCTCCCATGAGTTTAAAAAGTCATGATTTTTAAGCGGTGTAAAAATCGTATAAAGTAGCTGGCATCGCTGCTGGCTAATAATAGGGTTGCTTTGAATGATTTGGCTAAAAGATAAAGTTAATTGCAGCTTTAGAACAAGTTCATAAGGCAAACTGATAAGCGGATTCGCAAATAGTTCCTGCCAATATTTAAACACCCGGCCGGTTACGAGCACAAAATCTTGCTGCCCGTCAGCGTCTAGGGTTTTTCGGTAAAGAATTTGCACATATTGGATGGTTAAGCTGTGTAAGTTGTAAGTTTTGTCATTTAAACCGCCCCGTACCTGTAAAAGGCCAAAACGGCCTAGCTCGCCAGTTGCCTTAAAATGCTCGGCCGTATCTAACCCACTAATCGTTTTGAGTGAGGCTTCTTCCGTTCCGATTGTTCCGAAAAAACATAACACCCACACCAGCTTTTGCGCATTTGGTGAAAGCATTTCCCACACGCGCGCATAAATATATTCATGCTTCCCCTCTATCCCCAACTCAATCGCTTGTAACAAAATGTCGAGGCTGTGTTGTTTTAATAACTGCGGAAAGAGAACTAGAGTCAGTGGGTGCCCTCCGACACATGCATGAATTTGTTTGGCCACTTCGAGTGTGAACTGTTCGGCCGGGATTCCCCCGGTTTTTTTAGAATGCTCTTGTAGTAGTTTTTGACAGTTGTCTACGTCAATTTCATCAAGTTTGTATACATAGGCTGACTCAGTGTTTTGGGGTGCAGCTCGCGAAGTGACCAAGAATTTTGACCGGCCGACTATTGACCTTAGACGATGATTTAATGCTTCACAGTGGATGGGTGATTCAATCCCATCGAGCACAATGAGGTGGGGTTTTGCTTCTAGTGCCCCCCGGATTTGTGCTGTGTGACCGGCCGCTGTTGTCTCATCAAAATGTCTGATTTCAAGCCGACGACCTAAAGAGATTGTGAACGATTCGACGACGTCTTCGGTTGATTGATCATCGGGAAAATTTAGCGGTATCCAAGCAACAGAATCAAAGAAATTCTGGTCTAAATGATGGCGAGCCAAAGCGGTCGTTAATGCCGATTTCCCAATTCCCCCCCGGCCGATGATATACACCAGCGGCAATCCGGCCGGATTGCTCAACTGAATGTTTAACGCTAAAAAAGCCTCTTCTTTTCCTTGAAGCTTTATCTGTATAGGCAGAGCCGCTCGTTGTATGTCTTTGCTTGCAATTCTAAAACTTTGAGCTGTCGATGTGGTCTGCTGCCACCGGCCATGTATTTCATTTACTTCTGAATTTGTTAAAGGAGGGTGATCGCCTAAGCGCAGTAGCTCATTTGCTTCAGCCAGTTGGTCTAGACCTTTAAAATGGAGCAATATCTTAATGATTGTTTTGAGCAAGAGGCGGCTACTGGGATCAATTGGAATGGCATTTCGCTCCCAACCACTGATTGACCCATAGCTATACTGCAGGTTCTCCCGGAATCCTAATTCTTCAGCAAATTGCTTCTGAGAGAGCGCTTTGTGATTGTTAAGCGGGTTTTTTGTTCGCTTCCTATAACTTTTTAATAACTCGCCGAACGTGTCACTGTTTGCCATCGATTTAAATATTTACTTAAACAAATTTAAATTTTTGTATATTGGGTTAAGTATACTGGAAACGCTTTCTAAAAAAAGCACCCTTTTTTATTGTGTTCGTAGACTAGATAACAGGAGGTTCTCTCATGAATCACAGCATAAGCCGGTCTCAGGCTGCATTCCACCACCTCGATGGGAGCTGATACCCAGAAACTGCAGCCATACGCTGCAATCTCTGTTTTCAGAAAACCACTGTCTACACACTACTAATTGAGTCTTTGAGGGAGCAGACTTTTAACTTTTAGACCCAACAAATTTTCAATTGTAAAACTGAGAGTTAGAGCCCTAATGCTCTGCACAGCCGTAACGCCATTCTCTGCCGGTATTGCCTAACATATCATCCGACTCATCTGGCCCCCATGAACCTATTTTATATCGGCCGACTATAGGCGAATCATCCTGCTCGTATCGTTGGATTACCCCGTCAATAATAGCCCAAGCCGCCTCAATGCCATCATTACGAGTAAATAGAGTTGCATCTCCGTCTATCGCTTCTAGCTGCAAGCGTTCATAAGCTTCTGGGATCTCTGCTTCTGAGAATGCGTCAGAATAATGAAAATCCATATCGACAGAGCGCATATCTGCATCCGTATCAGGCACCTTCACTTCAAAGCGCAAATGTAGCCCTTCGTGTGGTTGAATACAGATGGCTAGGTAGTTGGCCGAAATTTCACGATCATCTGGAATTGGGAACATCAAGTGGGGGGGCTCTTTAAACCAAATGATAATTTCTGTCGCTTTTGCCGCCAATGCCTTCCCTGAGCGTAAATAGAACGGAACACCTTTCCAGCGCCAATTGTCAATATAAAGCTCAAGAGCCGCGTATGTCGGAGTTTTACTCCCTTCAGCCACCCCTTTTTCGTCAAGATACCCATCGTACTGCGAAAGGACAGTTTGTGTACCAATCGTTTCGTCCGTAATCGGCCGGATAGCACTGAGTACTTTCCCTTTTTCATCACGAACCGCATCTGCTTTAAACGATGTGGGTGGTTCCATTGCAACCAGGGCCATTAATTGCATGAGATGGTTTTGGAACATATCACGCAGAACGCCCGAACTATCGTAATAGTCTGCTCGATGCCCAACGTCTACCGTTTCGGTTGCTGTAATTTGTATATGGTCGATATAGTTTCGATTCCAAAGCGGCTCGAAGATGGTGTTTGCAAAACGGAAAACCAGCAGATTCTGGACCGTCTCTTTCGCCAAATAATGGTCGATACGGTAAATCTGATCTTCATGTAAATAATTGTGTAGCTGTTGGTTAAGCTGTTTTGCGGATTCAAGGTCATGGCCAAATGGTTTTTCAACAATGACACGCCGCCAAAGGCCATCATGCTCTTTTGTCATACCATGCTTGTCTAATTGTTGCACGGCAGGCAAGAAAAAACGTGGAGAAATTGATAAATAATAGAGACGATTCCCTTCTCCCCCAAGATTTTCTTCGGCGATCTGAATTTTTTTATTAAGAGTGTCAAACGCAGCATCGTCATCAAAACTTCCATTCGTGTAGTCAAGAGACGGGGCGAACTCAGCCCATTTCTCTTCATTGAATGAACTAGGTGAAAATTCTTTGACGGCCGCGCACATACGATCTTGGAAATCTTTTTGCGGGATTTCTGAGCGAGAATAACCGATGATATTGAACGGCATAGGCAGCCGTCCTTTGCAATAATTGTTATATAGACCCGGAACTAACTTTCGTTTAGCCAAGTCGCCTGATGCTCCGAAAATGACAATTGTAGTTGGTGTACTCATAGTAGATGGTGATTAGAGATAAAGGATCTTGATTTTGCTAACTCTTTATCTGTGAATTATTTAGTAGCCGTCTTTTGCCTTACGGCGTTTAAATTATGTTTATAGGTAATTGTTCAGCAGTCTAAAAAAATCGAGTTTGTAGTAGCGACTTTAGTCGCTTTAGTCACTTTAGTCGCTTTAGTCAGAAAACAATGGCTAAAGCCACACCTACGAACAGGTGCTGAAAATAGTTGCGTTTATAGTATTAATACGATTAAGTAGGACAGTGTATAGATCGATAAGACCTTGCCCAGTCTAACGCATTTCGTCTATCTTTTTGGCTAATGTAGCCTGTAAATTAGCTGGGTCAGTCACAACCCATTTGTTATCGATGTAACCTGCATCAAGAAGATAATCTGCTGTAAAGGGCGTGCCAATAGCGATCACATGCATATTTGCATCGAGTGCTGCAATGACGCCACTGGGGGAGTCCTCTAAAACAAGTGTGTTTTCGGGTGCTACATTTAGTTCGGCCGCTACAAGGTTGTAAATTTCCGGATCTGGTTTGCCATGTTCAACATCTTCCCGGCTGGCGATAAGGTCAAACTGATCACGTAGTTCGAGTACATCCAGTACTCGTTGTACTTGCGGTCAGGTGCTCATGGTGGCAAGACCGATTTTTTTGCAACCGGCTGCACGTGCCTGTTTGAGAACCTCTACTGTGTACGGCCACTGATTGTTTCTAAGCACTTCAGGATCAGCCAACATTTGGTCGTAAATATCGAGGCGGATACGGACAAATGCTTGCCAAGGAGTATTTACCTTTAGCGACGCCATACGGGCGATTGCCTCGGGGGCTAAATCAAATCTGTCGATCAAGTGGACGGCAACTTCTCGTCGTGATTGGCCGACTACTTCTCTAAACCCTTCAATGACTTCATCTTCAGTGACGCAAATAGGGCAAAGCTCGATAGCGGCTCTCGCATAGGAAATCGCTTTTAGTCGTTCTGTCTGGACGAGTGTGCCATCCAAGTCAAATATCATCGCTTCAATCATAATTGTTGTTGCTCGCTATCGGATGCCTGTTAACGTGGGACTAACTCGCCAGTATTTGTAAAGCACTGACTACATCATTGCCCAAATCAAAACGAATCAGACGTCGATTTACCGCTTCAAGCGCGGCCGCGTCACCCAATGCTTGCGCATTTTTCAACACATTAAAACTCATCGTGCTTATATCACTGCCTGCCTCGTCCGGAATATCCGCATCACGGGGGCCATTTGATACAAACTGGATAAACATCCCATTTCCACCGTCGCCTTTGTGGAGTTGGCCGGTTGAATGCAAAAACCTTGGTCCATAGCCAACGGTGGTAGCCAGTTGATATTTATCACGTAGTTGGATGCGAAGATTGTCTAGAAGGGTGTCGGTTTCGGCCGTTGGATGGACATATGCTTGAATAGACACATAATCGCCAGGTTTGGCTGTCGCCATAAATTCGGTCAAATAGTCTTGTGATATTGGAGACGTGCTGCTTGCTGGCAACACCCCCTTTTCCATATATTCGTCAATCATTTGACGCGCGATAATTTTGGCAGATTCTACATTGGGTTGGTCGAATGGCTGAATGCCCAAACGATAACCGGCTACAACGGTCGCCATCTCCCAAAAGAAGAATTGATGTGCGATGTCATAAATATCACGCAATCGCACCATGATCACAGGATGCCCGGCCGCCAATAGTGCTTGTACAGCATTGTCATGGGTGTGATCTTTTTCGATGCGGATATATGCAAAAAGTCGATCGTTGCCGTACACCTCGGGTGCACCCAACGTTTCGCCCGTTACTGGCAAGATGCCCTCTCCATTTTTCCCAGTTGATTCCGCAATCAACTGTTCAACCCAATCTCCAAAGTTTTTAAGCGCAGGTGACGTGACCAAGGTAATTTTGTCTTTTCCTTTTTTCGCGGCCTCGCCCATGATGGCCCCGATCAGGGCACTAATGTTTTTCCCTTTGGTAGGGCAATTGTCCCCATGTGAGTTTTCGGCCGCCTCTTGAGCGCGCGCCAGCAACTTCTCTAGATCGACTCCAACCAATCCGGCCGGAACCATGCCGAAGAACGACAGAGCTGCATATCGGCCGCCAATGTTCGGATCGTTTAGATAAGTCTCACGAAAATCATGTTCGGCCGCCATTGCTTCAAGTTTACTGCCCGGATCAGTGATGGCGATAAAGTGTGCCCCGGCCGCTTTTTGGCCGACTTGTGTCACCGTTTTGTTATAGAAATATTTAAAGAACGAGAGGGTTTCGGCCGTACCACCTGATTTTGTGGCCACGATATATAGCGTTTTGGAGAGATCAACCTTATCCTCAAATTCAAGGACTCGATTGCCATCGGTTGAGTCTAGGACGTGCAGTGTTAGCCCCTCACCTCCGAATACATTCATGAATACTTCCGGTGCCAGTGATGAACCACCCATCCCCATTAAAATCACGTCAGTAAAACCGTCGGCTATCACGCTGTCACGTAGCTCGTTAATTCGGCCGATGCTTTCCTGCATTAATTTTGGAGAATGTAACCAGCCCAAACGATTGGCAACTTCAGTTGGGTCTTCTTGCCAAACGGTGTGATCGATGTCCCAAATTCGCCCCATAATGTTGGCATCGCGCATTTCTGCGGCTGCGTTGTTGAGATCAGCCTTTAAATCGCCTAGAGTGGCGCTAAGGACCATGTCCCATTGGGCCAACTTAGCCCGCTTTTCAGCGACGCTGGCAAGCAGGCTGTCAAATGATTTGGCGAAGCTGGCAACACCTTCGTCTAAAAGCTGGTCGGTGATCGCTTTCATATCAACCCCGGCCGCGCTCAGAGAACCGATTTGAGTTTTAGCTTCGTCTAAATTGACGAGCGTTTCGGTCACTTGGCCGTGATCTAGAAAATGATCAAGGGTTGTTGGAGGCACGGTGTTGACCGTGTGTGATCCAATCAACTGATCTATGTATAGGGTGTCTGGATAGTTGGGGTTCTTCGTGCCCGTACTGGCCCACAATGGTCGTTGTACCATTGCCCCTGCTTCGGCTAGTTTTTCCCAACGCTCGCCGCTAAATAGTTGCTGGAAACTTGCATAAGCCACTTTAGCGTTAGCCAGGCCGATTTTGCCTAGCAAATCGCTGTTGCCAGCTTCTGTCAACTTCTTGTCGGCTAGGGTATCAACGCGACTGATGAAAAATGATGCGACAGAGGCGACGTGGTTAAGTTTGCAGTGTTTTTGATGTTCTTCAAGCCCTTCGATATAAGCTTGGGCGACCGCCTCATAAGCTTCAATCGAAAAGAGTAGGGTAACGTTGACATTGATCCCTTCGCCGATCAATGTTTTGATGGCGGGAATTCCGGCCGGGGTGGCGGGAACCTTGATCATCACGTTCTTTTTATCGACCCAATTCCAGAGTCGCTGTGCGGCGGCAACCGTTCCATCAGTGTCATGGGCCAGACTTGGACTGACCTCAAGGCTGATATAACCGTCTAGCTTTTTGCTTGCTCTGTAAACTGGCTCCAGCAGTTCGGCCGCTCGCTTGATGTCTTCAACCGCCAAGTGCTCATAAACAGCCTCATCAGACAAGCTTTCATCTGATAGCTGCCCGATAGCACTATCATAATCGGCCGTTTTGCCAATCGCTTTTTCGAAAATAGTTGGATTGGAGGTGACACCTACAACGCCTGCTTCAAGCAAACGGGTAAATTCTCCAGAATCAAGCAGCGCGCGGCTAATATTGTCATACCAGATCGATTGTCCCAAGCTGGTTAATTCGTGTATTTTGGTCATGTGTCCTCTAAATAGATAGGTTGATTCATTGCAGAAAGCCTTAAGGAAAACAACCTTCTAGCTTTCGGCCTTCAACGATTTGTTTGAGTGATGGGTCTTACGATTCCTACTATTGACTTAGCCATGAAACCAAATCTTTCTTGGAATTATACAACTTGGGCTAAATCATTGGCTTTTCACATCTTTATTTTAACCTCTTTTTGCCTCAGGCATCGAACCTTCCCCCATTAGTGAGTGAAGAATAATCCTTTTTGTCTGGATCATGTCAGACTATCAACTCAAAGCTGGCAACCGTTGCATTTTATACTTACTTAGTCAAACTTGAGATTGTGTAATTGTTTTGCAGGCTTTTGTAGCGAAGAAAACCTAATATTGAGATCCGCTATTCGTATCTGGGAGGATGATCAATTTATTTAACAAGTACCGCTGAACGCTACGATTGATATGTTAAGAAAATGATCAAAAAAAGTCGATTTTATACCGATCAACAAGAATAAAAACTACCCTTTTGAGTCCACGAGTGGAATTTGTTCTTGGGAACCTATCTTGAGCTTAAGAACGTACCAAACAATAATACTAAGAATAATTAGCTCTCCGCCATCTTCCACAACCCTCCAAAATTCTTTCCCCCAAGCGATAGCCTCATGAGCAATATCTACAATAACACCGAAGAATACAAGAGAGAGGATTAAGACAAAAAGATGTTGAGACACCCGTTTTGCTGTGTCATCGCTAAATAAATAGGCTACCCCAATAAATGAGAATAATGAAAGGCCAAAAAACAGGGTCACAATAATTTCACCAAAATCCTGCGCACGTAAATTGTACATAGGTTGTAATTGGAAGTAATCAATTAAATATTCCCCAAGCTTTTCATGGATTTGTATAGAATCATCAAGTAGTAAGTACAAGAATAGCAATGACCAAGCGATATAGACTAATTGCTTCTTCTTCGCCTCTAAAGCGAATACAAATAGTGTGCCCATAATCCAGAATTCTTTGGCATAACCATATACTTCCGCAAACCCGAAATCTTTAGAAATAGAAAAGCGCGGGCTTGATAATATATTTATTGTATGTGTTGAATGAAGAATATGGATGACGATAAGAGCCAGATCACCAAGAATTAATAAGATGAGTAGTCTGTGGGGTTCTTTTTCAAAATTAAAAGTCAAAATTTGCTCCTTCCGGCATTTCTATGATACGTCATAGCTGTCTTAATGGGGCTAAAACACATTTAAAATCAAGAATGTGTGTCGAGCTCCTACACTAGGAATTCGACACACATATAAAATATTGCGGTCATTTTAAAGCTAAGCTGTGCTCACCAGACTCAGGTGCTACCCTATGAACCATCTCGTTCATTTGTGTGTGGTAGTTCATCTTCGTTTTTTCCGCGACCCATGAATACTTTAGTAATGAAAAGGTAGATGATGAGCAATGCTATTGCTATCGATGAACCCACAATGACAGGGAGGAGCCAACCGAATACTTGGTCATTTGGGGCAACGACAGTGTCTGGATTAGGCAAGTTATCAGGATCGTAGTTCGGAATGTTATCTCCACCCAGCGAATTGGTTTCAGCCGCTAATCCAACTTCTACCACAGTTTCGGTTACGAAATCAAAAGAGCCTCTTAGTTGATTTCGTAGAGGCCTGAAAACAAGTGCTTGCGCAGCGAACTGCATCCCTTCAACCGAACTTCCTGAAACGTGCAGCAGTGTTTTCTCTGTATTCCAAGGAGAAGTTATCATCTGAAGATAGCCCAAATTGCTTTTAGCAGAGACGTCATACGCGACAGGTAGATTATCTTCCACAGCTAAGTTCGTTGTTTTGCTATAAGGAACGACAAATGCATTATTCAGAGTTTCAATTGAAGTCAGCATAGAGGGCTGCCCAATTAAAATGATGTCGCTTTCAGAGATGTCGCTTTCAGAAATGATATCTTCATTCGCTAGAGAATCCTCGAAGAGCGCATTGGGCAAATAAAAATCGCCATCAGTTAGGTTTGCTAAATCGCTAGTTAGTTTCAAAGCCAATCTCCAAGAATCTAAATCATCTCTCGGAATGATAAAAGTGGTTCTGTCTAAGGTTTGGCTTAACGTGTATGGCAATGGGTAACTGACAAGGTCGGGGATGACTGTTATGGAGGCGTGCTCACTGTCATCATAAACTAAGCTAAGGATAGATTCCGGCCATACAGCTGCCCATATATTATCGTCTTCTCCATCTGCACAAATCGCAGAATCTCTAAGCTCAAATTCGATTTCGATGGAATTTTTCCCTTTACGGATCAAGTTTGCAGGGACGCGTAAGTCCAATACACCTTCGTTGGCAGTTTCATTAAGTAAACGAGAGCTACCAATTGGTTTGCCGTTTAAGTAAACAACCATACTTGATCGGTCTGGGTTAAGAAGTGCTGAATGCGTAAATTCGACTTTAATCGTGCCATCCATTACTGATGAAACTGAATTGTCAGCGACAAAGTTGTATAGAACTGACTCACTACCCGCACCACGTACAATTTCTAGATCATATCCAAGATCAGTAAAAGACTGTTTTGCTCGTCCTGAAGCCGTGTTACTTACATCGCTGTTAATTTCTTTAATGATTGCAACATCACCTTGAATGGATTTCGGCCGGATTATCCCGTTACTTAGAGCGAGAGCTGATTTCAAAACACCTTCATCGTTATTGCCGCTTACAAGCAAAGCCGCACGGTATTCATTAAAAATCGATTTTCCTAGTAACAACACCCCATCAGCCTCATTTTTATTTAGGTAATCAAATCCGCTTTCCGGAGTCAGCATTGAAAAATTATAGTTGGTTAAGGTTGAAAATTTTTCCGGTACGCCAATAAAAATTAAATGTGAGTTAGCTACCGTTGGTGCAAGTAAATCTTTTTCTGAGCGAACATCTATTAGAATCGTATCTTCAGAATGTCTCCCTAATGCGGCCGCAACAACCAACGAAGCCTGTAAGTCTTCTTTAGATGCTTGATCAGGCACAATAATCAAAGCTTCATCTATCCCAAAGCTTCTTTGATATATAGGAAAAGGAAATTGGGCTAAATCTGTGGGTAGCTCAACTAGGCTATGAGGAATATTTAAAGTTGATTGTTGATGGACAACGACAAATGATTCATGTGTAGAAAAGCAACTCCTTTCTGTATTAAAAAGCACGTGAATGCGCTGGCGCGTTTCTGGTATAAAAAGGTCCTTAGGAAGAATAATTTCTTCAGTTATGCGTCCATTTCTTGTCAGCGGAATAGACGTCAAAAACAAATTGTTAAATCGGATTTCTAATACCCCGCCAATCGAGTTTGAGCCAAAAGCGGCCCCCATGTTAAGTGGTTCACTCGCATCTGATTCTGAAAAATAAATACCTAAATCGAGAGCTAGTGTGACATCTTTAGTCAATTCCCAATTAGCTGGGAGCGAAAAGAAAAACGAAGCTGCATCACTTGGGCTAGAGAGTAAGACATCCTCATAGCCCAACAGTTCAAAGTTGAATTCTTCTAATTGGTCAATATCAATACCTGTATCAACCTGGGCACTTGATACAGCCGTGCCTGTAAACGCAAAAAGGGTGATCGTAATGATGGTTAAAATGACCCTTTTACTATTTAAATTTAGTTTCAATTTTTTCTCCTATGGTTAGAAAGTTTCTTTCTAAGTCGATCGAAAAAAGCGTAAATTGAATTTGTAGCACAAAGATTTCGGAGCCGTAGAATATTTTTTAAAAATATCAACGCTCTCCATGTCATGATGCCCAAAACCGCTTTTTAGTGTTTATTTAAGTTCGTGAATGTAAAATTTCAGAGTAAAGATCGCTCAATTTCTGAGCAGTTTGATTAAGATCAAACCGTTCAGAAATTGTTGCATGGGCTTTTTCACCCATGAGTTTCGCTTGACTAGGATTGCTAGCAATCCCCAAAATAGCATCGTAGATTGCTTCTGGGCTGTCTTTAGATATTAAGAACCCATTTTCTTTATGCGTAATAACATCAGGCGCTCCACCAACATTTGTAACAACAACCGATAGCTTACAAGCCATCGCTTCTAGCATTGCATTTGATAAGCCTTCAGTCTTAGAGGGTAAAATAAATATGTCAGACATTTGGAGATAGGGGACTACATCATCAACCCGTCCATTAAAATGGATGTTGCTTTCACTTAAAGCCTCTAATTCTTGGCGTAGCTCACCATCCCCCAAAATATATAATTGGGCATTTGGATAGGTTTTTGATAGCTTGTTCCAACTATAAATTAAGTGGTTCACACATTTTTCGCTGACCAAACGGCCCGTATACACCCCTACAAATGAGTCCAATGGCACATTCAGCGACACTCGGGTTTTATTTCGCTGTGCAATAGATGCTGGGTTAAAGCGGTTTGTATTGACGCCATTTGGTATAAAGACCTGTTTTTGCCTAGGAATTTCTAGGCTGTATAGCTCATTGGTGATCTCATTGCTAATGACAATATATTTTTCAACATATTTGCGATAAAACCGAATAGACCATCTGGCGAAAGGGCTGTTTTCTAACCGGACTGCATCTCCTTTTTCCCCACCACGTAACACTTTAACAACCACGGGTATGTCCCAAAGCCAAGAAGCAATTGCAGCGGTTCTTAACGGCGATAAGAAGCTATAGGCATGAATAATGTCCGGTTTTATTTTATTGATTTTAAAGAGAGCCGCTATCATGAACTGAATTGAAGCGAGTGCTTTTGCTCCTTTATAGGGTAATCTGTATACAGTAGCTCCATCAATCTCCTCATAAGTTGGAAGATTTCCAAAATGCCGAGTTAGAATCGTCACATTAATATTTTGCCTTAACATTAATGGAACTAACCATTTTAGCTGTTGTTGTGCGCCCCCGGTCCTTGGATGGTAATCAAGAATAATCATGAGTACATTGATTTGAGCACTGTTGTTGATTTTAAGCATTTATGATTTAGATAGATAACCGGCTGGTAGAAGCTTGATGAATACATCTTTCAAAAATATATATATATCTGGAAATAGAATATAGACAGACAACACATAGGTGAAAGCACCAGTGACTACCATTAATGCTAGCTGGCTGAGTGATGACAACGGTTGAATGAAATAAGTTAGAATGCCAAGGGTGGCGGCCATTATCCCACCTGAAGCCATTCCTGGTAAAGTAGCTGTCGCAATAGCTGATAAACGAACGCCCAATATTTTATCTATGTAGTACAGGTTTAGTGCTAACTCTAAGACTGAGGAGAGGACCATCCCCCATGCGATCGCAGATAAAGTGCCAAACTGATTTGTTGCTTGCCATAAAATGGGTACCGTGGCTGCCAGCTGTATTATTTTTATCTTGATAATTATGTTTGGGTGGCCTGTTGCTTTGTAAATTGAACCGGCGTTGAAGCCAATGGCTCTTAAAATCATTGAAAGAGAAATGATGGGAATGAGTGGTATCGCTTCTTCCCATTTTGCGGTTAAAAAGACAAGAACAAACGGTTTTGAAACAAAGGACAGCCCGATCCAGATAGGTATAGTTATTAAATTTATATATTTTACGGTCAGTAAAAAACTAGCCTTTAAGGTTTCTATTTTGGATTTAAGCTTTGAATAGGCGGGAAAGAATACTTGCCCAGCAAGGGAGTAGAATTGTTTAATAATAATCTCAGGCAGTCGAAAGGCAATTGTGTAAACGCCCAGCATGCTGGCTGAGAAATAACGGCCGATTATCAAATAATCTAAATTGTTGAGAACAACTGACAACAAATCGATTGAAATAATCTTTACCCCATAGGCGAGCAGCAATTGAGCTGGTTTCACCGAAAATTTTAGAGAGGGTCGCCACGGTGAAACAATCCAAAGTGCCACAACCGCAATCGCGGCTCCTGCTAGGTGTCCCCAAACCAAACTAGCTGCTCCAAAGCCTGCAGTTGCCAAAGCAATAGATATAAGACCTTTGACAACTGCCCGAGCGAAGTCTGGAATAAAACGTAAATTAAAATCGAGATGCTTGGTCAAAAGAGAGTCTTGCACAGAACCCAATGCATTGATAGGGAACGATAAACTGATCAACCTGACCACTATAATGGCACGATCATCATTAAAGTAGGTGCCGACAAAAGGGGCAAATATCCATGATATCGTGAATAAAGCGAATCCAATAATTATAAATAACCAAAATGCTGTCTCGTTGTTTTCTTCTTTTTCAGGGAAGAATATCAATGCGGCACCGATTCCCATTGGTCTTAAGACCTCTAAGAAACTCATAAAAACCAGTGCATAACCTGCTACCCCAAAATCATCTTCACTTAGCAGTCGGGCCAAAATAATTGTGGATATAAAAACCAATAGCTTGCCGCTATAACGTGAAATATAGTTCCATAGGGTCCCTTTTATAGTTTGGCTAGAAACTGATTCTTTTTTATCTTTTTCTGATTTCGATTGAATCATATTTTAATATGGATAAATTTGTATATAAACAAAAAGCGGTAATGATGGTAAAAGAAATGAATCAAAATCAGCGGCTTTTCTTTTATAGAAAGCCTGAAGCATAAACTGATGAGATAAGTAAGTGCTACTTGCAACCTACTAGCATTAAATGTTTTGCATGCACAAGTTTTTTTTTACTTGCCAGACACTTCTAGATAGATGTTAAATAATTTTTCCGCCCAACTTTTGGCACTAAAATTCTTTTCTACTTCTTGTTTTGCACGTGGTCCGATCGATTCTTTTAGCATTTGATTTGTTAATAATAATTTAATAGCTGCCGCAATTTTTTCGGGATGTTTGGGTTCCACCAAAAGCATGGTTTCTTTGTCTTTGCCTATCCGAGGCACATCACCAACTTGGGTCGCGACGATTGCTTTTCCGGCCGCCATTGCCTCTAAAATCGAGACCGGCATGCCTTCCCAATGAGAGGAATTAACGAAAATATCTGAGGCCGTCATCAATTTTAAAACATCATCTCTTATTCCTAAGAATGAGATGTTTTCTGACAAACCTAGTCTTTCTGTTTCTTGGACTAAGTCTGAGTAAAGATGCCCCCCACCCGCAATAAATAATTGAACATAAGGGAAAGATTGACGAAGGAGAACTATTGCGTTTAACAGATCAAAATAACCTTTTTGCTCTGTTAAACGGCCGGCCGCTAATAGCATTGGC
>JBLIMP010000042.1:0-20066 GCA_047638855.1 Cellvibrionaceae bacterium
TGCAACGACGTATGAAACAAGCTGGCATGCGCTGGTCAGAAAACAATTTGAACCCAATGCTTGCCCTGCGCACAGCTCTTTGTAACCAGCGCTGGTCTGAAACATGGATGCAAATTTCTGCTCACCGACGTGCGTTTAAGAAAAAGCCCTTCCCTTCGCAAATTAATAACACTGTTGATGCCTCTATTGTTTCGGAGGAAGATGTACAGAAATTAGAAAATTTGGCTAAAAAGTTAGAGAAAAAAGGGTGGACCGATCATAGGTGGATTTTCCCTCACCGACCTCACTTTTCACACCAAAACTGATCGCACCCTCATACCAGAATTGGATTAATTCAATTGGTTCGATCCTTTATAATACAAATAAAAAAGCGGTTTCGAAATGATTCGAAACCGCTTTTTTATTTGTATTATTTTCTTGAGCCTGATTACAAAATCATGCTGGTTTAAAAATTCAGAATATTTAAAGACCCGTTAAAACAAAATTGATCATTTTCTGTGTTTATCGCACATATATCCCACAAAACAATATGGGATATATGTGCGATAAAAATCATTAACATCAAAACAAATTCTCAAACTAAGTGATTTCTATATTCAACATGTCAAGCAGCATCTCAAACTCTTCACGGCAATGCCCGCATAAAAGCAAATGGTGTTGAACAAGGGGCATTACTTTTTCGGGAGAATCTCCATTCGCAACAAGTTCTGCATAATGATCGATCACTTCAAAGACCTCTTCACATGCCAGTTCCCTATCCTCGGTTAAATCAAGGGCTTTAACCAGCCCTTTAATTATCTTTTCTTTTTTTTGTTCAGATTCAGAAGATCGTTTCAGCATACGCTGTACAAACCTCCCTATCTGATTAATGATTGTTGCCATTATAATTATTCACCTCTCTTGCACTGACCTTATGACGCTATGATCTAAATACGTCTTACTTGACAAGCTTTTAGACCGAAAGAATCATCGTGAATAATGCTTAATACCGTTAAAGCTAATGATCACGAGCCATTACAGAGTTTTTTCCTATTCGAAAACTGAAAGCACATCAGCAGAAGTTATGCCTTTCTCTGCTAATTTTTTCTTTAATCTTACTCTCGCATCATGTATCAGTTTATAGAGTGCATTGCGATTTGTACTCAGTCTTTTGGCGGCTTCCTCCAGAGGCACCCCTTCGAGCATTACCATTGTCATCGCTTTTCGTTGCCGCTCAGTCAATTCTTCGACAATTAGATTTTGAATCAACGTAATCATTCCAGATCGTGTTGTACTATCTTCTGGTGAGGGGCTGGGATCAGACATGATTTTAGGCTCAAAGAAAGATTCTCCATCTCGCGATGTTGTCATCTCATCCAAAGAAGTATCACGCCAACGCCTACGCCGTAGCTCTGTTAAAGCTACGCGTATAGCAATTTTTTGCGCCCATGTCGTAAACTGGCTTTCACCACGAAATGTATCAATCTTGTCTAAAATCTTTAGCAAGCTTTCTTGTACAAAATCTTCGATGATCGCATCAAGGTTTGTGTTTAAGTAGCTAGAAAGAGTATGGCGCAACCCCCGGATAAGGAGCTGACGCAAGTCAAGAAGAGCGGTTTCATCTGGTTCACCACTCAGTAATTCAAGCCATTCTGTATTCGTCCGCTTTGTCATTGTGATTGATTTTATCAGGCTGGCAACTTACATCCAAGCAAACCAGCATATTCCTCAATTGATTCACCAGAAAGATCGCATAAGTGGCAGTTGGTATCGTTAGGTTTTGGCATGAGGCACTAGAAAAGATTACAATCTTTTTATGTTAGATGATCAAAATACAGGGTTTATACCTCCAGAGGAAGACAGGCTGGCTTTAACTGTCGATGTAGTCATATTTGCCCTGAACGATGATGGTCTTCAGGCATTACTCATTCGTCGGCCGAACTCCCCTTTCAAAAGCATGTGGGCTCTTCCGGGCGGTTTTGTACAGTATAGCGAATCACTTGAAGATGCGGCCGCTCGAAAATTGGCAGAAGAGACAGGTGTAACAGCCGTCTACACAGAACAATTGTTTACTTTTGGAGACATTGATCGTGATCCTCGCATGCGGATTGTAACCGTTGCCTATTTTGCATTGGTTCCTTATATATTGGTTGCAACCCAAGTCGATCAGGCAAAGCCAGACGGTTCGGCCGTTTGGTTCCCCTTAAAATCACTACCAGATTTGGCCTTTGACCATAAAAAGATCATCGAATACGCTCATCAAAGGCTACGATACAAACTTGAATATACCGCTGTCGGTTTTCAGCTTTTGCCCGATCAGTTTACACTAACGCAACTGCAACGAGCCTATGAAATTGTTTTAGATGAGCCTTTAGATAAGCGTAATTTTCGCAGAAAAATTTTAGCCGCCGGTGTCATCGAAGAAACCGGTGCAAAAACAAAAGAAGGCGAAGGGCGACCTGCTCGGCTTTATCGTTATATTGATGATTCAGTTACCGAGATTAAATCACGCCGCTTATTCCCTTAAGAACGGAAATTAAATACCCTTGTATGATCAGAAGTGTGGCTTATTCTCAAGGGGCACCCCGTAATACAACGAAGTTGTTCCCCTCGTTCCTCTTAAACTGACGATTTAATCCCTTGTTTAAAGTAATCGTCAGTCCTTAGCTCCCGCTGGCAAACTCTACACCCATAATCCGATCTATTCGAAAAGTTCGTTGTTGCTTGCGCAGATGGCAATAAGCAATAAAGTAACCTGTTTTGCCGTTTTGAGTTGCATACCTTGGGGTCACTCGCCTGGAATTAATCGTTCCAACCTTTGACACATAACGAATGTTAATATCTTGTTTGGTTGCCAAAGCCTCTGCCAATAGTGGAGGCAGTATTACATTTTGTCTTGAAGGAGAATAAATCGCCCCACCTTGCGCATACAATAGATCCCCGACCGTTTTACATTTGTGTTTTTGAACGAGTTCACGGTTCATTCTGCGAAATACTTCCGTTGTAACAATCACATCATTTAGAGCCCTATGGGCTTTGGTCATGGGAATGTTTAACCGGCCAGCAATGTTTGCTAAATTGTTTCGGCCGAAATGAAAATATTGTCGAGCCAGCTTAAAAGTGCATACCCAAGGATTTTCTAGCGAACGCTCAATAAGGTTGTATTCGTTCCCCATAAAATCGGCATCAAACGTCGCATTGTGAGCAACCAACAAAGAACTCTCTAAAAAACGATCAAGTTCATCGACCACATCCGCAAATATCGGAGCATTCGCAACATCATCATCTACAATGCCTGTAATTTCAGATGCCTGTTGCTCGATAGGGCGGCCGGGGTTTAGCAAGGTTTGAAACTCGCCCACTTGTCGCCCCTTTTCTAGACGGATTGCTCCGATTTCAATAACCCGATGGCCTAAGGCGGTATGCAAGCCGGTTGTTTCTGTATCTAAAATGACGACAGGGATATCGTCAACTGTTTTTTCATCAAAATCAAACATAAGACTATTTTCTCCCGAAGTTTGATTTTACCCGCCGGTCACATTCTGCCCACTGATTCTCTACGTATTCGTTCAAGTAGGTGTTTGCAAGTTTTATGCATTGCTACGGTTATATGTGCATGCTAGAATGGTGAAAAATTTCACATGCCTATCATAAAACCAATCGTCTTGTGTGAATTTAGTTTTTAGTTCCAAATTGTTTTGGGAAGCATTGTAGCTAGAGATTTAAGTAAGTAGGAAACAAACATGGCTTTGATCATACCGAGTGACTCGCCTGCTATCCCCGATATCGTGATCGGCCGGTTACCCGTTTACTTGCAAGCACTAACTTACATGTCACAAGAGGGAAAACGAACGACCTCATCTAACGCATTAGGACAAAGTTTAGGCATTAGCTCAGCCCAAATTCGCAAAGATCTTTCACATTTTGGGGAGTTTGGTAAACAGGGAACCGGCTACAACATTCAGCACCTTATTAAAGAGCTACGGCATATTCTCAAGCTTGATCGCATATGGCCAGTTGTGGTAGTTGGCGCAGGATTCTTAGGTCACGCATTGGCCAGCTACAATGGATTTCAAGAACGCGGCTTTAAAATCACTTGGATATTTGACAATAACCCAGATTCAGTTGGTAAGAAAATAAACAATACTACGATTCAATCAATGCGTGAGCTAGAAAGCACAATTAAACGGGAGGGGGCAAAAATCGCTTTGTTAGCAGTGCCTGCGATTCATGCTCAAACTGTGACCAACCGTTTGGTAGCGGCCGGGATTCAGGCGATTTTGAACTACGCCCCTATCCATCTAGATGTGCCGGATCACGTGAATGTTGATTACAGTGATCCGGTTGTTCAGCTACAGCATATGACCTACTATATTGATACAAACAAGGATACAAACGACTAAGGCCAACCCCGAAAAATAATTATCTAGCAAACTAGCTCAGGGGAATTGGCTGTGTCAATCCAGTTGACGAGGTGAGGCGATTTTGTTGATGCAATTGCATGTTTTATTCTCGGAAATCGCCTAAGGTCTAAACCTAGCCACGTTGTAAAGTGGTTACGGCCGGGAGCGAGCTAAGCATGAGCACTCCAAAAGGCAACCCGATAATCGTAGCCGATAGCATCCAGCCTACACTGGCCCAAATAAAGCTAAACCACCAGCCAATAACCACAAAATAGACCGCCCGAATAAAAAAGCCATGTTGAGGAGTCGTGACAATTCTTATGTTCACTCCATCATTAATTTCAACACCACCAGAGCGTTTGAGTGTCAAAATAGCTGGGACGTAGTTGATCATTAGAATACCGATGGGCAAGCCAATGATAGACACCATTAAGACCCAAGCTACCGTAATCCAAATGCCAGAAAACCAAAGCCCGATGATTAGAAACCAAACCGCACGCAATAGTAATGGATACTCTTGAATCGGTTTAATTGAGGTTACGTTTGAATGTTCAGTCATCATATTTCCTAAGTGAGTCACCCTTAGCCAGTCGTTTTCTGCGCTTTCTGATTGAGGTATGAATGTGATACGGCCGAGTTTGATATCAAACCCGGCCGATTGTTTTTAGATAAGGCTATTATAGCCACCCATACTAATTACGAGAGTTTGTACAAGCGGTTGCAAGCCAGTTAACCAGCAATGAAAAGCATGGCTTCCTATCCGGTATTCTTCAACCCGGCCGCAATACCATTAATCGTAATATAGAGCGCATGAAGCGTCTTCTTGGCATCCTCGGTCGTTGGGTCTTCAATTTGGCGCACCTTTTTCAGTAGATTAACCTGAATAAAGTTGAGAGGATCAACATACGGGTTACGCAAACGAATCGACCGTTTTAAGGTTGGGTCATTGTCAAGAAGTTGTTGTTGGCCGGTGATCAGCTTAACCCAACGAACCGTTTGTTTAAAGGCCGTTAAAATATCGCCATACACCTGTTCACGAATCGTTTCATCGGCAACTAAATCAGCATAGAGCCGGGCGATCTCCATATCAGATTTGCCAAGTGCCACCTGAACATTATCGATCATCGTAGTGAAAAACGGCCATTGAGCATACATTTCTTGTAGAACGATAAGCTCATCGGTTTTTGTTTGGATGCCTGCACCACCCGCATATTTTTGAAGTGCTTGCCCCACACCAAACCAAGCAGGTAAATTATGACGACTTTGCATCCAGCTAAAGCCCCATGGGATCGCCCGCAAACTGGAGAAGACGTCGCCCCCTTTACGGCGGGCCGGCCGGGAGCCGATCCGCATCCCACTAAGTTCGTTGATGGGAGTTGCTTCTTGCCAATACTGGAGAACCTCAGGGGTTTCGTAAATAAATTGACGATAGGCATCAAACGCCGTAATCGACAATTCTTCCATAACCTTGCTCCATGACGGCCGACCTACAGCATTTTTCTCATACTCTGGGGAAGAAGCGATGAGAACTGCGCTCACCATCTGTTCCAAATGTCGCTTAGCAACCTCTGGATGAAAGTAGCGGGCGTTGATGACTTCACCTTGGACCGTAATACGAATACGTCCATTCACAGAGCCAGGTGGTTGGGCCAAAATCGCACGATTGGCAGGTCCGCCACCCCGGGCGATTGTGCCCCCCCGGCCGTGGAAAAGCGTTAAGCCAACTTGATGCTTTTGACACCGTTTCGCTAATTCATCCTGCGCTTGGTAAAGCTCCCAGGTCGCGGTCAAAAGCCCAGCATCTTTGTTCGAGTCAGAGTAGCCGATCATCACGTTTTGTTCCATCCCTTGGGCTTCAAGATGGGCACGATAACTGGGATGATCGAACAAAATCGTCATGACATCAGGGGCGTTGACAAGGTCATCACGGGTTTCAAAAAGAGGGGAGATAGCTGGCAGTGCCGGTTTGTTTGGGTTGCCGTGTAGACAGAGCCCGTGCCATTTGGCAAATAGCAAAACGGCTAGAACATCATCAACATTGGTCGTCATGCTAATAATATAGGGGCCGATCAGTTCAGGTCCGTAAAGGTCTACCGCCCGGCTAATGACCCGAAACAAGCGCAAAAGCTCGGCCGTTTGGTCGCCATAATCTTCTGGCTGACCAAATTCGGGGATCGGTTTTGCCAGTTCGAGCGTCAGCAGATCGGCTCGTTCGTCTTCGGTTAATGATAGATAGTCTTCGCAAATCCCAAGTTTGCCAAAAATTTCGTGTAATACCTGATCGTGATAATCTGACAATTGCCGAAAGTCTAGCCGAGCGGCATTGACCCCAAATACACGGGCTTGAATCAACGCATCTTTTAAATCAGTGTCAGCTATCTCTTTTGTTTTTCCGGCTCGCAAGCTAGCATCAATCGTTTCTAACGGCCGAAGCAGGTCTTCGGCCGTGCGAACCCGAGCCATAGGGGAATTGTCGTTTTCGAGTAAACGAGACTTAACCGGATCCTTATTGGCATCATCGATATCAGCGCGTAAAGAAGCGGCCAATAACCGATAAGGTTCTTCAGGATACTGCTTTTGCAGATACTCAACATGATCGGTAAAACCTGCATCTCGTTCTTCGGCTAAAAGATTAAGCACATCAGGAGCCGGAGTATGCAGACGGGACGAGAGGCTGAGCGAGCGATCCAGTGTGCGGGTCGTTTCACTGTGTTGGGTAAGGGCCAAACCACGATGCAGGCGGAAAGTCTCGGCCGTGACATAGGAAGTTACGTTGGGGTTTCCATCCCGATCCCCCCCGATCCAAGAGCCAAATGAAAGAAACTTCGCAGGCATTTTAACCGATGGGTAATGTTCGCTTAACGCATCTTCCAGAATCCGATATATCTGGGGAACAATGTCCCAAATCGTCGTTTCCATATAGTGTAAGCCGGTTTTGACCTCATCTGAAACCTGTGGTTTCTCGACCCGATTTTGAGCCGTTAACCAGAGAATAGACACTTCCCCTAACATGCTTTCAATCAATCGCTCCCGCTCGGTTGGAAGTAAGTCGCGGTTATCAAGAGAAGAAAGCCAATCCGCGATGCGACGAAGTTTGGTAATCAAGGTACGGCGCTTAGATTCGGTAGGATGTGCCGTAAAAACCGGTTCGATGTGAAGCCGGTTGAGAATCTGCTGCATCTGGAATTCATCGACGCCTGATTTCCATAGGTCGCTAACAGCAGCCCCAATCGATTCACGTAAAGGCTCTGGGTATTTTTCGCGAGTGCGTGAACGGATCACACGTGAGCGATTTTGATCTTCAGCAACGTTTACCAGCTGAAAATAGAGAGTAAACGCCCGTGCAATCGCCTGCATTTGTTCAATTTCAATGCCATCCACTAACTCAGTTAAGCGAGCGGTCACTTCGGCCGCCGCTTCTCCGTCTTGACGACGCAGACGCGACAGGGTGCGAAAGTTTTCTTCAAGTTCGTAGACGGGTAGCCCGGCTTGGCGACGAATCACTCGGCCGAGTAGATCCCCCAATAGGTGAATATCGCTTGATAACTGTTCTTGATTATTCGTGTTCATAACTTCCTTGTGATAGATAGATTGGACAGTAGATGCGCTGACAATTTGGTTCCGACACAATGGGAAGTGGGGGGAATGATCTAGGGCAAATGAGTCAGATTAAATAAAGTTAATCGCTATTTTAATGACTATCTCGTTTCCAACGCTGTAGCGCAACTGAAATCCACTGATCCCGGCCAGCCTCAGGGCTTTGCTCTTTCTCAAAAGCGATCAGCCTTTCAACAAGAGCTTCGTTGTGACGCGCGCGCAACATCAAGCTGTCATAATCAGAGATAGCATGCTTACGATTTGATAGAGGCAACTCGATCGTACCGCCCAGCTTTTCAACCGCCACAATATAAGTAATGGCGATGATAAGTAGAGCGGTCAGTAATAGAAATCCGGTAGAACTAGGTTCAAAAAAAGCAGAAAGGGGGGAGGCGAGCACATACGCTAAAAAGATGAGGACGATTTTTTTCCAGAGCGGGGTACTAGGCCGTTCTTCAGCTGGCTCATCTGCCTGATAAGCGGCTCCTTCTGGGTCTTCAGCCCAGCCCGTCTCTTCATCGGAGCCACACTCAGGGCAGGCGGCCGCGTTCCAAGCTACATTTGCGTAGCAATTGGGGCAAACAAAAAGGTCGTCAAGTTCGTCGTATTCGTATTCTTCCATAGTTTTTGGCCTTTAGTTTTCAAGCTTAAGATATTTTACCGGTACATGATCGGTTAGCCAGAAGTTATTGTAGGATAAATAGAAAAGAGAGAAGAAAAAAGCGTCGCGAGCTACCGTTTGGCTATTTTAGCGAAGCGTTTTAGTTTGTAGTGCGGGGCGCCATCCGGCCGGTTTTTTGCGGCCGAACTTGACCTGTTTTGCGCCTAAAAAGTGTCCAAAATCGAGAATCGATTGCTGTATCTCTTGACCAACTTCCTCTGACATCGGCGCATCTGCTTCTGCATAAACCGCATTAACAGTATAAACACCCGTTTTTCGATCCATACGGGAATCAATACGGCCGATCAGCCGCTCGCCATGCAAAATCGGCAAGACATAGTAGCCGAACTCTCGTTTGGCTTCGGGAACATAAATCTCAATACGATAGTAGAAGTCCCAAATTAATTCTGTTCGGGCCCGATCACAAATGAGGTTGTCAAATGGGGATAAAAGTGTGGTGCGTGGTTGCCAGCCCACTTGCTCGGGGTTTTCGATAAAGGGCAAGAAATCACGATGAACATACCACGGCTCTGATCCAAGACCAGGAACGCTCACTTGCACAAATATGCCATCGGCAACCAAGCTAGACATGGCACTTTTGAGGTGTGGGTAACGGCCGCGCGTAAAATGAACTTTGATCTCACGCTCGCGGCCGATGCCCAGTGCTTTTAGCGAAAGTTCGGCCGCTTGGACGGTGGCTTCTTCGGCCGAAAGCAAGGTAGTATCAATCGACTGCGGCCGGACCTGATGAGCCAAGTTCCACCAACGTTTTAGCCCGTCACGCCGGCTGACTAAAATCTCCCCCTTGGTCCACAGATAATCAAGCATATAAGGCAGGTTACGATCGTTTGTCCAACCGCTAGACCCCCACACCACGTCAGCCCGATCTTCAAAATCTTTGGTTAAGCGCTCACCCTGCTGCTCTATTTCATCTAAAACATATTGCTTAAAGTTTTGGTTTTGCACAATCCATTTCGAAATTTTCTTTTTGGGATCAGTTCCATAGCGATTCATGAAATATTGATGGATCGGGTAATCCTCATACAGCACGATTGAAGCGGCGTGTGCCCAAAATTCAAAAAGTTGTTTGTCTGTATAGGTGAGTTCATTCAGCCAATTGCGATCATAAGCACCTAAGCGGCTCCATAAAACGGTGAATTGGGTACGCTCCACGGCTCGAATAGGATCAAGTTGCAAACAGCGGATCGATCGCAACACGTCAAGCATGTGTTCTTTGGAAGATGGGGCTGTCTCTTCCCCTAATCTTTGAGCATATACGGCCAATTGGCGAACTTGGGTGGGGGTTAATTCAAGCATAAAAAGGGAGGGGGTATCATGATTTTTAGAACACCCATTCTAGCAGGCAAACAGGGTTTTACAAAAATTTATGATCTGCGGCGTTTGCCCCTTGCTGCTTTAGCCCTCTAATCTAAATGCGGTGCGCGGAAAACTTCTTCAGTATCCCAATCTGACAACGGCCGGGGAGGCTTAGCGGTTTCGCCATCGAGCCAGCGGCTAAAGTAGCGCAACGAGTTAAGTGTGTAGACGGTCCCTCCGATCATCCAGATAATAACACCGCCCACACGCTGGCTGGTGAGGGCGTCAATTTCCCATCCCATAAAAATAGCGGTTGGGAAACTGTAAAATGCTTTAATCGAAAAAAGGAAGAATAGGCCCGGGATTTTGGAAGGACCGGCTCCGGCTAAGGTGTACCCCATGTGAGCAAATGCGGGGAGACGAGGATGCAGTTGGGGGGTTGCGGCCGTTACATGCCACCAGTGCAACATCGCGCCAATCAGCATCGTTGTCAATTCAATATTGCGAATCCACGGCCAAGTCAAAGTTAAGTTAACAACTGAAAAGTCGTACCAAAACCAAACGGAAAAAATAAAGATAAACCAGCAAACGCCTTTGGTAAAGTAATTTTTTAAGATGGGATAAAGCTTATCTGTCAGGCGGTTGGCGTAGAGCTGTAGGTTTTTCGGCAATCCGGCATACATGACCACAAAAGGGTCCGAATTCATGAAGGATGAAACAAAGACGCTGATGAGCAGGATATGCTGAGTCACCCGGATGAAAAAGAAGTGGTTAGAAAGGTGATGAAGCGGGGAAAATAAGGCGATGAAAAGAACTGTAATGCTGAAGTAGAAAAGCTTTGGCCGCTGGGGGTAATGAAATGGGTAGCTTGATCGATTTCCACGTCGATATAGAAACACCATAAAGACGATCAGTAGGGCAACAAAGGGTTTAAATGTCCAAGCGGTTAAAAGAGTATGCCAATTCGCATCCATGATTTGAAAAGTGTAAAGGCGAGGAGAGCTTATGTCATCAGACTCTTACGATATAGGGTGTGCGGGTTTTTTATTGAAGGGGATGTAAGGAGCGGGAGCCAACCGTATTTCTACGGTGCCAATGCTCATGCCTGCGCCTTTCATCCCTACTTTAGGGGTTTTCGATGCACCGCTTTAGGCGAGGTCGCGAGGTCGATTGATAGCGAGGCTACTCTGTATTTTGCCCAGTTATCCGGCCGGTTGTATGTATTCTTTTGCATCAGGGTCATAATTTCGCAGCCTTGGAAAGCGCCACGCAACCCAGCCTGTCATGACGACAACGGCCACCCCACCCGTCAAAATGGCAAATGGAGCACCAAAGGCGGCCGCCACCAAACCTGCCTCTGCCTCACCCAATTGCGGCCCGCCCATAAAAAAGATCATGCTGATGCTCGTTGCCCGGCCGCGTAAATGATCCGGCGTGACCACTTGGCGCATCGTCTGGCGAATCACCATCGAAACGGTGTCGCCAACTCCGGTCATCGCAAATAAAAAGTAGGAGAGGGCGAAAAAAGGGGAAATGCCAAACAAAGCGGTTGCTAATCCATAAACACCTACCCCGACTAGCATAATCTTGCCTTGATTTTTTAAGTCCCGAATCCATGCCATGACAAACCCGGTCACAAAGGCACCCAATGGCTGCGCGGTTACCAAAATGCCATACCCTTGTGCATCAAGGCCCAACACTTCAACCGCAATAATCGGGAGCATGGTGCGTGCTGAGCCAAATAGGGTGGCAAAAAAGTCGAGCAGCATTGATCCCCACAGCGTTTTTTCGTTATAGGTAAAACGCAATCCCTCTTTAACCATTTCAAGGCTGACTTCGCTATCCACGGCCGGTTTGCTTCGATGGCGCATCATAACTAAGGAAATGATTGCACCGAAAAACGAGAGTGCATTCACAAAGTAGACGGTGCTGCTGCTGTCGGCAAAGGCGATGAGAAGACCTGCTAGAGCTGGCCCTGCGATTGAACCGATCTGAAACAAAAGCGAGTTGAGGCTGACCGCATTGGTCATAAGATTGCGCGGAACTAAGTTGGGGACAAGGGCTTGCCGAGTCGGAGTGGAAACACTTGTACTGGCGGCCAAAAGGGCTGAGATTAGATAGAGCAAGCCAACTGATTCATAGCCACTAAAGACAAAAATGGCGAGCACGGCCGCGAACACGGCCGACAGCCCTTCAGACCAAATCAGCAATTTCCGTCGCTCGATCGTATCCGCTAGAATGCCGCCCAAAAGGGCAAATATCATAATGGGGAAAACCCGCACTAGCCCAATTGCTCCTAAGCCTAAAGCCCCACTGTCGAGGTTCATATCAAAGCCGAAAAGACTGAGTTCATAAACATCACCCCGTAACAATTGAAAAACATTCCAGTCAATCGCAACCTTCTGCATTTCGGTTCCAATTGATGAGACGCCTTGGCCAAGCCAGAAAATACGGAAGTCTCTAATTTTGAGTGCTTCGAAACGGGAGCTTTTATTTGATGAGGTCATTTAGAAATTTGGGCTAAAGTTGAGATAAGGAATGAAAAGCTATTCCCCAACCTATATGCTGATAAGAGTGTTTACCGTGCTAATTGTGACTAAGTTTCTCAGATTGGCACAGCCTTGCCATTCATGTTCTTATAACAATTAAGTACCAGACAAATTCCTGAAACCAGATTGTTCAACCTAACTAAATATTAATTTCTGCTAAATTTCAGCTTTTGCTCCTTGCTGGGGCGTCTTTGCTTGCGAAATTGCTAAATTTATATAGTTCTTTGCCCTTTCTAATCTCCTTCTGACACAAAGGTATCAGAATACTGAAAGTATTCACTTGGCACTCTTGACCAGCGAGTGCTAATTAGGTAAATTATACATATACATGAACACATACAGAGCTAATGACTCTGATAAATAGCAGGAGAATATTAAACATTATGGGAAAAATTATTGGAATTGATCTTGGAACTACTAATTCAGTTGTCTCAGTTATGGAAGGGGGTAGCCCTGTTGTCATCCCGTCGGCCGAAGGTGGTAATACCATCCCTTCAGTCGTGGCATTTAGCAAAAGCGGCGAGCGGCTTGTTGGCCAGACGGCTAAACGACAAGCGGTTGTTAATCCCGAGAACACCATCTACTCAGTTAAACGTTTGATGGGGCGACGCATTGATGATAAAGAAACAAAGAAAACCCAGGGTATGGTGTCATATCACATCATCGCTGGTCCGCAGCAAGACGCACGGGTAGAAGCGCCGATCAACGGTAAAAACTATTCACCACAAGAGATTTCTGCCATTGTTTTGCAAAAGTTAAAAAGAGACGCAGAGGCCTATTTAGGCGAAACGGTCACTCAAGCGGTCATCACTGTTCCCGCTTACTTTAATGACAGCCAACGTCAGGCAACCAAAGACGCGGGTAAAATCGCGGGTCTTGAAGTGATGCGTATTATTAACGAACCAACGGCCGCTGCTTTGGCCTATGGGCTTGATAAAAAAGAAAGTAGCACCATTCTCGTTTTTGACCTTGGTGGTGGTACGTTCGACGTATCGGTTCTTGAAGTCGGTGACGGCGTAATCGAAGTGCTTTCAACCAATGGCGATACTCACTTAGGCGGTGACGACTGGGACGAGCGCATTGTTGAATGGCTAATGGCTGAATTTAAAAAAGACCAAGGCATTGATATTTCAAAAGATCGTCAAGCGATCCAGCGTCTGCGTGAAGCGGCCGAAAAAGCGAAAATTGAACTTTCGACCTTGATGCAAACTGAAATCAATTTGCCATTCTTAACGGCCGATGCCAATGGACCCAAACATCTTAACCTAACGTTGTCACGCGCGAAATTTGAGCAAATGACCGAAGACTTGATTGAGCGCTGCCGTGGCCCCTTTGAAAAAGCCTTAAAAGACGCAGATTTGGCCGGAGTAGATGAAGTTGTTCTGGTTGGTGGTTCAACCCGCATGCCGATGACTCAAGAGTTAGTACGTGGCCTAACTGGCAAAGATCCTAATCGCAGTGTTAATCCAGACGAGGTGGTTTCTATCGGTGCGGCCATTCAAGGTGGTGTGTTATCTGGCGATGTGAAGGATATTCTTTTACTAGATGTAACGCCGTTAAGCTTTGGCCTTGAGACGTTAGGTAGTGTGATGACTGTTTTAATCCCACGTAATACGACAATTCCAACGAAAAAGATGGAAACATTCAGCACGGCCGAAGACAATCAAACCGCTGTGGACATCCACATTTTGCAAGGTGAACGGCCGATGGCTTCTGACAACAAAACGTTGGGCAACTTCCGGCTTGATGGGATTCCTGCGGCCGCCCGTGGTGTACCACAGGTTGAAGTCAGCTTTGACATCGACGCCAACGGTATCTTGAATGTCGCGGCGAAAGACAAAGCGACCGGCAAGGAACAGCGTATTCAAATCACCGCATCAACCAATCTTGACGAGTCAGAAGTTGAGCGCATGGTAAACGAAGCAAAACAAAATGAAGCGGGCGATCAAAAGTTCCGTGACTTAGTTGGGGCTCGTAATCAAGCAGATCAATTAACATATGCAACTGAGAAAGCGATTGCTGAATTAGGTGATAAATTGCCTGAATCAGAGAAAAGCAATATTGAGGCTGTGATTAATGATCTAAACGAAGCCAAAGTGGGTGACGACATTGCACGAATCAATGAGCTGACCGAGCGACTGACGCAAGCAAGCCAGTCATTGACGCAGATGGCGGCCGCGGCTCAACAGGCTGGCCCCGCACCAGAAGGCACACCAGGCGATGACGAAGGAGTCATCGAAGGTGAATTCCAAGAAATGTAGTGGATGTAGTCGGTAAAAGCGATTGCATTATATAAGAAAGATTTCGGGGTTGGTCCAGGAATTGGGTAGAATCCCTATTCTAATGGGCCAACCCCTTTCGCATTACTAATTATTTATTGTCTGTTGTTTGTTACCGCATTAAATTAGAGCATTAGATTTGATAGGAAACGACAACGATACATTTACACCAAACAACGAGTTAGATGGAATATAAAGACTACTTCAAAATTCTTGGTATCAGCCGCGACGCAGATGAGCGTGAAATCAAAAAAGCTTATCGTACGCTGGCCAAAAAATATCATCCAGATACCAATCCCGATAACCCCGAAGCTGAGGCTAAATTTAAAGAAGTGAGCGAAGCTTATGAAGTGTTATCTGATACCGAAAAGCGGCAAATGTACGAACGCTTTGGCTCTCAGTGGCAGCAGGCCCAACGCGGTGGTGGCGCTGGCGGCCGGCCAGGTGGCAATCCGTTTGGCGGCGGTGGCGGTCAACAGATCGACCCTGAAACGCTAGAAGAGATTATGCGCCAAATGGGCATGGGCGGTCAGGGTGGTCAAGCGGGCGGTGGTGCCGGTTCTTCTAGCTTTTTTGATACATTGTTTGGCGGTGGTGGCGGGCGGCAATCGGGCGGGCAGCGGCAGCAGCAAAGACGGCCGCAGCGCATTGAACAAGAGGTTGATATAACCCTAGAAGAGGCCTTCGGCGGCACGTCACGCCGAATGAGCCGTCAAGATGGCAGTTCGTTTGAGGCGAAAATCCCGGCCGGGGTAAATGATGGATCCAAGGTGTTGCTACGTGGTGCAGTAGGCGGGCAAGATTTGGTTTTGAAAGTAAACATCGCTGCTTCAAATAAATTTGAGCGTGTTGACAATGACTTAAAAGTGAATGTCCCTGTTGACTTATACACCGCGATTTTAGGTGGCAAGGCGGCTGTTCAAACGATAGACCGTCAAGTAACGGTCACGATTCCGGCCGGAACATCAAGTGGCAAAAGCATTCGTTTACGCGGATTGGGTATGCCTATCCAAGGTAAAAAAGATGCGCGTGGTGATTTGATCGCCCGAATCGAAGTTGGCATCCCGGCCGATCTCAGCGAAGAAGAAATCGCTCTATTTGAGCAATTACGTGATTTGCGTGTCGAACCAAACGAAGAGTCAGAAGAAGAAAAATAGCTTAAATACATTTCAAGGTTGATCACACGTATAGTCGTATATAAAAAATTTATTGGATTAGATGAAGCAGGTAAGATGCACAGTGCTTGTAAACTCTAATAGGCACAAATGATTCATACAGGTGAACGTATGCACACAATAGATATTGGAGACATCGCCCCCGATTTTACTTTAACGGATGCGATGGGAGACGACTATAACTTATCGACAGTGACGGCCCAGCAAACGGTTGTCCTTGTCTTTTACCGTGGGGACTGGTGTCCATATTGCCAAATACAACTACATGCCTTGAGTTCCCGTATCCAGCAATTTAAAGACAATAGAGCGATTTTTTTGGCGATTTCACCCCAAAAGCATGAGCTTAACGAAGCCTTTGCACTGAAACGCGGCGTATCATTTCCGATTTTATGGGATGAACAACAGAAGGTGATTTCTGAATGGGGGTTGTGCCATGAGCTTGATCAGCATCAAGAGCATATTCCTCATCCAACAACGTATATTATTGGGGCCGGAAATAAAGTTTTATGGCGCAAGTTGGGAGAGAATGAAGCAGAGCGGCCGCAGCCTGAGGAGATTCTCGCCGCATTACCTATCTATTAGCCTTAGCACAACGTTTTCAAAAACCAGTGGGGAGCCTACGTTTTTCACCACCCAGGTACTTCAACCTAGAACCTCTCGATAGCCCCGCTAAGCCATAGCCATGGTCTGCATTTAAGCTTGCTTCTCACCCGCTTTCATTCAAAATAGGTGGCATGAAACTCCAATCAATCGAAACATTTTCAACAGAAGCGATCAGTATCACCCGTGTCACAACTGACAATGGACAAGAAGGTTGGGGGCAAATCTCAACCTATCATTCGGACATCTCCGCTCTGGTCATGCACCGCCAGGTTGCCCAGTGGGCATTGGGACAAGATGTCAGCGACCGTGTGGCACTTGAAGCCTTATCTGACCGAGTGACCGATATGGAATTCAAGTTTCCAGGCTCATATGTGCGCCGGGCGTTAGGCGGGCTAGATACGGCTCTGTGGGACCTACACGGCAAAATGGCTGATAAAAGCGTGTGTGAGTTGTTGGGCGGTGTCCCTCGGCCGTTTCCGGCCTATGCCTCGTCCATGAAGCGGGTTGAAATTTCGATTGAAGATGAAGTCACACGGCTAGTACGGTTGCGGGACGAAGTGGGGTACACCGCCTTTAAGTTCCGCATCGCCAAGGAAGTCGGCCGTGATATAGACCAATGGCCCGGCCGGACCGAAACGATTGTACCCGCCATGCGCAAAGCGATGGGAGACGACATCCAGCTTTTGGTTGATGCGAATTTAGGTTACTCGCCCAAAAAAGCGATTGAAGTCGGCCGTTGGCTTAATGATCATGGCATCGTCCATTTTGAGGAGCCATGCCCATATTGGGACTTTGAGCAGGGAGCCGAAGTCACGGCCGCCTTAAAAGAGTTGCCGATTCAAGTGGCAGGTGGCGAGCAAGATTGCGATCTTTCTAATTGGCGTAGAATGGCTGACATGCGGGCGTTTGATATTTTGCAGCCTGATATTCTATATGTAGGTGGACTAACCCGGGCGCTGCGCGTGGCGAAAATGGCGCAGACGGCCGGACTGCCGTGTACGCCTCATTCAGCCAATATGGGGTTGGTCACCGTATTCTCATTGCACATGTTGGGGGCGATTGAGAACGCAGGGCCGTATGTTGAATTTGCGATTGAAGAAGAAGATTATTATCCGTGGCAATACGGCATCTATGACGAGTTTCCGGTAGCAAAAGATGGCAAAGTGCAGATTCCAGAAGGGCCAGGCTGGGGGATTACGGTACGGCCGGAATGGCTAGAAAAGAGCCATTACCAAATTAGCCAACTTTAGGCTTGTTTTGGATATCGTAAATTGGTCTTAACAAACGCGCATCATTAGAAATTGTTAAGACCGTCGGCTCTTTTAAGAAAATACTTGACAATAGCCCGAACGAAATTATAATTCTGAACAGTGTTCGGTTTATATAAAATATATCATCGACCCCCAGACCACTATGGAAAATCTCAAACCACACGAACGCAGACGCCAGCGCACCCATCAAGCGATTTTAGACGCTACTCGTAAACTCTTGGTTGAAAAAGGGGTTAACGGCGTATCACTGCGCGCCATCGCAAGAGAAATTGATTACAGTCCGGCCGGGCTGTATGAGTATTTTGACAGTCGTGAAGACATCATTCAAGCGGTGTGTAAAGAGGGGATGAACCGACTGGCACATACGATGGGCAGTGTGGATAAAGATCAAGCTTATCCCATGTTCATGCTAGGTATTGGCACCGCATATCTTCATTTTGCACGATCAAACCCAGATTATTTCATGCTGATTTTTACAACTGCGCCATACGGTAATCAACTGAACGAATTCATGGTCGAAGGGTCCGCCTTCCCTATTTTGATCGATGCGATTCAACGGGGTATTGACGAAAACTATTTCGAAATGCACCCTGGTGGAATACAAGCTATGGCGATGGTATTTTGGTCAAGCGTACACGGGCTAGCGATGCTGGAACAGACCCAGCTTAAAGGAGCTGATCTTGATTTTGAGCAGATGGGATTTGTCGTGTGCAACAATACTTTTCAAGGATTTATGAAAGCGAGTTAGATCGCTTTTTTTTGCCCAATACCGAACATTGTTTGGTATTTATTCACTGTTAGATTTTGGACTATTGACGGCCCGTAGGAGATTAAAATGAACATCTTATCAATTAAATCAAATCAAAGTGGGGACAAGCTTAGTTACATAAAAGAAATTGGATGGGCGGAAAATAGACCGTTGCGGTTAACCGTCATTCTCTCGGTTGTACTACTTGTATTAAATCTAATCGGACTGGGAGTTGACGGCCGAACTCTATTAGGTGAACCGATTTGGTTAAAGCCAACCAAATTCGCCATCTCGTCAATTTTCTATGTCACGTTTCTAATGTGGATACTAACCATGATCAAAGACCGGCCACGTTTGATCACCATCGTCTCTTGGGTCACTGCGTTTGCCATGATCGGTGAGTTAGTCCTGATTTCAATGCAAGCATTTCGAGGCGTTCGTAGCCATTTTAATGTGGCGGCTCCGTTTGATGCAGCCGTTTTCTCAATCATGGGGCTCATGATTTTGTCTTTATGGGTCGCTAGCATCTTTGCTTGGGTTGCTTTGTTTCGTCAAAAATTTAGCAATCGCCCATGGGGAACAGTCTTGAAGTGGGCTTTATTAATTACGGTAGTTGGTTCTGGGTTAGGCGGCACGATGACATCTCCGCGTTCGAGCCAAATCGAAACAGCCTTAGAAACAGGTGACATGCCGGAATCAGGTGCTCACACAGTTGGCGTGGCCGATGGCGGAGCCGGGCTACCGGGTTTAGGTTGGTCAACCGAAGGTGGCGATCTACGCATCGGCCATTTCTTGGGGCTGCATGCGCTCCAGATTATCCCGCTGATTGGTCTAGCGACTTTAGGATTCACGCAAAATCGGTCTGAGCAACAACGGGTAAACCTGGTGCACATTGGTAGCATCGGCTATTTAGGGATGATAGTTCTGATCACATGGCAAGCATTTCGTGGGGAACCTCTCATCTACCCTAGCCTGTTAACGCTCATGGCGGCCGGTGGCTTTCTGCTGATGTTGGCTGCGGCCGGAGCCGCAGTTGTTTTAAAGCAAGAGTAGATCAATTCAAAGCTCTTTGGGATATTGTGGGTGCCCAGAGAGCCCCATTTATTTGATCAACCACGGCCGTACTTTTGCAAAGCGGCCTGCAAACGATCATGCGGAATCGCGTGTACCGTGCTTCCGTTAATACCCACCATCGTTTTAGCCGCCACCATCGCATTAATAATCGCCTCTTCAGTTGCAAAAGCGGTTGCTTCAAATAAGTCAGTCATCTTGTCATTCGACAACATACGCAGGTTGGCAACCCCTTCACGTTTGGCGGCTTCTGCATTGGCGGTTGAAAAAGCGATAAAAATATCACCTGAACCATTGCCTCCCATACCGCCCACCCGGCCGATTCCAATTGGCACACGCCGGGCCAGCCGTTTAAGCTGATGGGGCAAAACGGGGGCGTCGGTTGCGACAACAACGATAATCGAACCGGTTTC
>JBLIMP010000043.1:0-19855 GCA_047638855.1 Cellvibrionaceae bacterium
TTTAGTTTATGCATAAATCGTTTTAAATGGGGCTCGGTTCGTTCATAGGGAACTTTATCGAGTGCAAACCATTGAATCGTAACAAATTCGTCTTTATCAAACGTAATTGCATCGGCCGATTTGCCTTTCAAAACATACCACAATGATACATCTGTATGCCCGGCCGTCAGTCCCACCGTTTCTGTGATCGTGATAAAAACAGGTTCATCAATCCAAAAATCGGCCGTAATCCCCAATTCTTCAAAACATTCACGCTCCACCGTTGCTTTCGGATGTTCATCCGGTTCAACATGACCGCCGCTGGGGAGCCAGAGTTGGGCCTTTTTATGATCAACGAGCAAGATTTTGTTGGCATCAAAATCAACCAAGACAAAATAGGAAACAAGATGTGGGTTAGGGGTAGCAGGCTTTTGTGTGCGAAATAGCTCAACGTCAGAGCCAATCCATTTGAGAGCTTGCGACCTGTGTTTGGCCTCAAGCTCATCAAATGGGATTAGATTTTCTACGATAGAAAGGATTTGGTTCCGCAATCTTTAGGCGCTCAGATATTCAGCGTCTTTTGCTTTTGCTAAAGCGACACCACGATCCACATCTACTTGCATGAGCAAATACATACCGATGGTGAAGAAGAAGATGAGTGAAAGAACACCCGGCCGACTGCTGTCAAAAATCGCTACGGATGCGACAAATACAAGCGGTGCTAAGAACGAGGCGAACTTAGACATGATGCTGAAGAAGCCAAAGAATTCACCAGAGCGACTGGTTGGCGATAGCGATGCGTATAAACTACGGCTGAGTGCTTGGCTGCCACCCTGGACGACAGAAACCATCCAAGCTAGATACCAGAATTCAATCACTGCGTTTAGGAAAAAGCCCCAAACTGCGATAATCGCATAGGCGACTAACGCTAAGATGATCGCTTCTTTCGTATTGATGCGGCTAGCTAAACCGGTGAAGAGGGGGGCTGTAGCTAAAGCGAATAATACACCGACGATTTGAACGCCTAATAAAATCCCTAAAATGATTCCCAAGTTACTTGAGCGTAATGGGGCGAGGACTTCAAAATTACCCAACGACATGACTGCACCGGAGCTGTCGGCCGCACTACGGCCGGTGTTTACAATCGATAGCGTGTGTTCCCCTTCTGCTTCAGCTTGGTATGATTTTTTAACGTCATAGCGAACCGTTGCGTTATATGCGTCGATCTCAACCGCATTTCCATCTTCGCTGAGCAAGGGTTGACCGTCGATTTCAACAGCCCAAACTCCATGATCAGGACCGATGCTGTGGGTTAAGTTGATAGGTTGCCCATTGAACGGAATCTCAATGCGGCTATTTGGACTGTCACTCACCGCATAGGCAACATTGAATTGACTTTCATCGCAGCCAAAGGCAAGCCAAGAGCAGCTTTGCCCGCGTAGTGCACCACTCACAGGTTCTGTTGACCAGGGTCCGGATTGATTGCCGACCTCTGCGATAGAATGTGACCCTTCTCCTAGAAACTCGCCTGAAGCGACAAAGGGTGCTGGCGGTCGGCCGCTGATTTCATTTGGCAGAAAGAACTTGCCTGCAACACCCACTACAGGCAGGGCAAGAATATTAAAAATGACAAAGGCTAGAAAGCGTGTTTGCCATTTGTTCTCTTTTGCAGGCAGATTCCCAAAAATCATCGTGTAGGGAATACCAGCAAACTGTACAAGCAGAATCGCTAAAATAAGTTGTGACGAGGGGAAACCTAATTCCCGGCCGTAGATCGCTGCTACGCCGATGATAATATTAATCCCATCGTTGTAAATCAGGAAGCCGATTAGAAAGGTGAACAGATCTTTGAAATCACGAATCTCCCGGATCGTCGCAATCATACGAGTAAAGCCGGTTTTAATTAAAGATTCCCCTTCTTTTAGCTCTTCTGATGCGGATGGTGGCTCAGGGACATTACGGAATAGTGGGAAGGCGAAAATTAGCCACCACACAGCGACTGACAAAAATGACAACCGAACGCCCAACGTGCCAGGCAATATTTGGATCATGGCGATGTTAGCGATAAGAAGTAAACCACTTCCCAAATAACCCAAAACATACCCTGTTGTTGAAACCCGATCCTGATCTTCTTCTCTTGCTACGTGTGGCAAAAGCGCATCGTAAAAAACGTTGGCGGAACCAAAGCCAACTCGGCCGATGATGAAAAAGATTGAGGCCATTAACCAGTCGCCAGATTGGACGAAATAGAGCAAGGCTGATCCGATAACTCCCAGACCTGTGAAGGCCGCAAGAAACTTTTTCTTACCCCGCAGAATGTCCGACACAGCCCCCAAAATTGGCGAAAGAAGCGCAACAATTAGAACTGAAACACTTAATGTTAAGCTCCAGTATTGGGTTGCTGTCGCCTGACTTGGCAGATTGGCTCCGGCTACGTCACTATAATAAATCGGTAGAACGGCTGTTACGATGGTTAGAATAAAGGCTGAGTTAGCCCAGTCGTACATCGCCCAACTGCGTTTACGCTGGTTATAAATTTTTTCGTTTAAAGTTTCAAGAGCGGACATTTTTCCTCTGTGGGTTAAGAAAAGAGATGAGAATTAAAAGTAAACGGCTCAAACGGCTGAAGCTCACTCTTGCATGCTTCATTTAGCGTTTCCACTTTTTGTCTAACGTGGATTATTCCATAATGAGCACATTCGGCAAAGGATATGGACGGATTGGGTTCAGCCGATCCGCAATGTGATTCGAACGACTGACTAGTTAACTGGCTAGCCGGCTAGCTGAAAAACTTTTGATCGGTTCAAAAGTAAAACGATGAATTTCACAGGGGCCGATTTCTGCGATTGTGTCTCGATGAAACTGGGTGCCATACCCTTTGTGGGCATCAAACTTGTAGGCAGGATAGCTTTTAGCAAACTCAACCATCATTCGGTCACGGGTGACTTTGGCTATGATCGATGCGGCCGCAATGCTGAGACTAATCCCGTCCCCCCGAATAATTGACCGTTGACGGGTTGGAATCGTTTTAAGTCGAATCCGGCCGTCGATGAGCAGAAATTCGGCCGTGGGGCTTAACTGTGTCAACGATTCACGCATCGCTTTGCGCGTTGATGGCAAAATGCCAATCTCGTCTATTACCTTTGCCGGGGTTGCGTAGACGCCCCAGCACAACGCATTTTCAAGGATGAGGTCATAAAATGCGTCACGCTTTGCGGCCGAAAGCTGTTTTGAGTCATTGACTTGTTCTAAGAGTTTCAGCTTTTTGGGGTCATGCAAAGGCAATATCACGGCCGCTGCGACCACCGGCCCCGCCAAAGCCCCACGCCCTGCTTCATCTAACCCTGCAATAAGATGGGTGTTTTCTGTACTGATGAGTTCGGTTTCGAGAGAAAGATCAGCCATAGCACATTGACGATTTTGGATCGATTATTAACAGTTCCGATTGCATATCCCAATCGTAAATCTTAAATTGAATTAATCGTAAATCCCCTGTTTTCCTTTTCGCCGAATTTTGAACACCTCAAGAAACATCTCGTAGGAATCTTGAAGTGGATTGATTCGACTGTTGGGTTGATAATGCCATTCGATAGGGATTTCGATGATTTTGCACTTGTGGTGTAGGGCGATGTACAGCAGCTCTACATCAAACGCCCACCCGTCTACCGTTTGCTTGGGGATAACCAGATGGGCCGCCTCGCGCTTAAAGCATTTGAATCCGGCCTGAGTGTCATGAAAACCAGGAACTGCAAAAAGGCGCACAATTAAGTTAAAGACACGCCCCATAATATGCCGATATTCTGGTTCGTGGTAACGCACGGCCCCAGGGGCTTCACGACTGCCAATGGCGACATCGTAATCGCCCGACACGGGTGGTAGAAAATGGCTGACTTCACCTATCGGCATTGAAAGATCTGCATCTGCAATAAAGAGGTAGTCGCCTAACCCAGCCATCATTCCGGTTTTAACTGCGGCTCCTTTGCCTTGGCGCTTTTCGTCTATAACTTTGATGTAGTCATAATCGGCCGCAAAATGCTCAGCAATGTTGCGTGTATCATCGCTGCTATTATTGTTGACAACAATGACCTCAACATCAAAATCTTGATTTTCAACATAGTGAGTTATTTGCGGTAGAGTTGCTGGGAGCCGTTTACCTTCGTTATAGGCTGGCACCACAATGGTGAGCAGTGGGGGAACTTTTGCGTTTGACATTAGTTTGAGATGTTAACGACCCGAATCAGCTTCGTCAACAGGTGTGAAGAGCTTCATAAGTGATTCGTCGGAGAGTCGTCGGCCGGACATGATTTTGCGCCGGACGGGTAGCATTTTGAAATAACCAAACAGCCCTGCAAGTTGGCCTCGCAAGCTGGCCCGTGCCTCCTCCCCTCGCCAATGGATCAGTGCTTCACGAGTTAGCTTCCACTGCTGCCTGATGATGATGCGCCGGTTTTTAAGCAGCAAAGCGGCCGGGTAATTCTTCCAAATCAGATAAAGTTGGTTGCGTTTGTCATAATAGCTGGCGATCGCACTGCTTGATGCTTTGACTTTGTGATAGATGATCGCATCTGGCAGATAGAGCACCCGCCATCCGGCCAGATTCATGCGCCAGCCCAAATCAACGTCTTCGCATGAAAAGTAAAACGTGTCATCCAGGAACCCAACTTCAGCTAAAGCCTGTCGCCGATAAGCAACCGCTGCACCACAGCCAGACATGATAAATGCTTCATGATCAAATTGACCCTCGTCTAATGTCCATACTCCTCGATTTCCAGGAGAGCCATCTGTGCGTACAAAATCTCCGGCCGTATGCAACTTATTTCGCTCGTCAAACAGCCGAATTTTACCGATGGTGCTGCCCACGTCAGGATAACGTGCAAAACCTGCCAGCAGATTTTCAAGCCAATATGGGGTTACTTCAGTGTCGTTGTTGAGTAGAACGATAAATTCACCATGCGCCGCTTCGTAGCCTTTGATGCAAGCGCCAGTAAAGCCGAGGTTGGTGCCGTTTTCGATCAGAATCACGTTTGGAAAATGTTCTCGGACATAGGCCTGCGACCCATCGGCCGAACCGTTATCGACCAAAATGATTTCAAAATCTTTGAGCGATTGCTTTTGGAGGGAATTCAAACACACATCAAGATGATGTTTTCCGTTCCAATTTGGGATAATAATTGAGGCTATCGGCATGTGTATTTCCCGTTCTTAATTCTTAATTCTCCGTTGATCATTGCCCATTCCGGCCGGAATTGAGCCATGCTAAAAGTTGTTTGAAAATAGTTAATATAGGACTTACGCACCCTGAGCTTGTCGAAGGGTAAGTCGGCATGTAAAACGCTGGCTTCGACAGGCTCAGTCATCGTTTTACAACCTTTCTGCATACACTCTGTCAATCGAAAATCGTCAATCGAAAATCGAAAATTAAACATCGCGACCTACTTGATCAATCAAAAACGCCAGTCTAAAAGCATATTCCTTTAAATAATCATATCGGCCAGACGCCCCGCCGTGGCCAGCACCCATATTGGTGTACAGATAAAGTGGGTTGTTATCGGTTTTGACCTCACGTAACTTGGCCACCCACTTCGTCGGTTCCCAATACTGCACCCTAGGGTCGTTATAGCCAGATGTGGCTAAAATGGCCGGGTATCCCTTGGCTTCCACATTGTCATACGGGGAATAGCCAAGCATATAATGGTAATATTTTTCGTCTTTGGGATTGCCCCACTCACGGAATTCACCCGTAGTGAGCGGAATCGTTTCGTCGAGCATGGTGCTGATTACATCAACAAACGGGACATCTGCAATCGCTGCTGCCGCCAGCTCAGGAGCCATGTTCACAACCGCACCAATCAGCAACCCTCCTGCACTGCGGCCCCACAGCGCCATATGTTCGGGCGATGTGTATCCCATCTTGACCAGATGCTGCCCGGCCGCGATAAAGTCGGTAAACGTATTCTTTTTGTTGAGCCATTTGCCATCTTCATACCACGGCCGACCGAGCGTTTCGCTGCCACGAATATGGGCGATGGCGCACACAAAGCCCCTGTCGAATAAACTGACCCACGTTGAACGAAAATCGGGGTCGTTGATTATCCCATATGAGCCATACCCATAAAGTAAAGTCGGGTTCTGCCCATCTCGTACCAATCCCTTTTTGTACACCAGTGAAACGGGTACAAGTTTGCCATCATCGGCCGGTGCCCAAATCCGTTCCGTTTCATATAAGGATGGGTCATAGCTAGGGACCGGTGTTTGCTTAAGCCGCAACCGCTCGCCGGTATGGAAATCATACTCAAAAGTTGTGTACGGGGTTGTAAGCGAGCCATACCCATAGCGAAAGCGGGTTGTATCTGTATTTGGGTTGCTGCTATTGTGAACTGCGTAAACCGGCTCATCCATTGGGATAGTTGCGAGTGATTTTGTGGCGAAATTTCGCACCACAAAGCATTCGAGCCCATTTTCTCGCTCAAGCAAAACGAGGTGTGACTGGAAAAGGCTAAAATAAGCCAGACGCACTTCCGGCCGATGCGGTACCAGGTCGCTCCAGTTTTTGCTCCCTGGCTCTTCAACCGGTGCCGTCATCAATTTGAAATTAGTCGCTCTGTCACAGTTGGTGAGAATATAAAAAACGCCATCTCGATGATCGATGTCATAATCGATTCCGTTTGACCGTGCTTCAATCATCTGAAAACCGCTGTAGGGTTGGTTCGCATTAAGGAAGTGAATTTCTGAAGTTTCGGCCGCGTCAATTCCCATTAAAATATAGCAATCGTCACGGGTTTTGCTTAAGCCGACGTCGAACTCAGCATCATCTTCTTGAAAGATTAGGGTGCTTTCAGGGTCTCCATCTCCAAAACGGAAACGCCATATTTGGTAACTGCGCCAAGCTTCATCGAGCCGATCATAAAAGACCGTTTGGCTGTCGTTGGCCCACTCAAAGCTGTAACCTGCATCCTCGATTTGGTCCGGTCGGATATCGCCTGTTGCTAAATCTTTGAAATAAACGGTGTAGCGTTCGCCGCCGGTTGTATCTAGTGAGTAGGCCAAGATGGCTTGGTCAGGGCTGACATCAAAAATGCCAACTTTCAGGTAGTCGGAGTCCGATTCGGCCGCGATTTCATTGGGATTGAGCAATATCTGCTCGTCCGCATCCATGTTCCCTTGTTTACGACAATAAATAGAATATTGCAGCCCTTCTTCGGTACGGGTGTAATAAAAATAGCCGTTCTTTTCAACTGGAACAGATTGATCTGTTTCTTGAATCCGGCCGACCATCTCATCGTACAGCGTTGCCTGCAATTCTTTGGTGTGGGCTAAACCAGCATCGGTATACGCATTTTCAGCGTTGATGTAGTTGAGTAGTTCCGGTTTGTCTTTTTCGCGCATCCAGAAGTAGTTATCGGTGCGAGTGTGGCCGTGGGTTGTGATTGTGTAGGGTTTTTTAGGAGCTTTAGGTGTTTTCATAAGTAATCAAGATTGAGCTATTTATTTCTCATATTACATTTGGCGAATAAACTCTGCTAATGCATCTTGCCACGGCCGCAAATAAATTCCGGCCTGTTTGCCATTGATATTATGCAAGACGCCATAGGGCGGTGGGGTTGAAGCGCGTTTAAACTCGCTGCTCAAAATCGGGGCATTTTCCGCTTCGACACCGGCTAGCTTTAAAATTTCATTGGCGAACTCCCAGCGAGAACAGCCGCCAGAATTTACAAAATGATAGGTTCCGTATCGTTTTGTTTCGACAAGCTGGCCGATGGCAACTGCCAAATCTTTGGCCCAAGTTGGATTGCCAATTTCATCGGTGACGACGCTGACTTTGCCGGTTTCTTTGGCCCGATTGAGGATGGCGTGGATAAAGTTTCGGCCGGTACTGGCATACAGCCAGGCGGTACGCACGATGTAATGTTGGGGCAAAATCGAGCGGACGTTGAACTCACCGGCCGCTTTTGAGCTGCCATATGGGTTGACCGGGTTAGCAGCCATCCATTCTTCATACCCGGCCGGATTTGATCCATCAAACACTTCATTCGTACTCACCTGCATCATGCTCGTGCCATGCTCTAAGCAAGCAAGTGCTAAATTTTGCGGACCCAGTGCGTTGGCCCGATAAGCCGCCTCTGGATCTTTAGCACACCCGTCCACATTGGTATATGCCGCACAATTAAGCAGTACATCTGGCTTGGCTTCAATCATTATCTCATCAACGATTTTCTTGTCAGCAATATCATGGTCGGGCAGATCGACCCCCATAATTTCATGATGTTTGAGTTCTTCGCGTAAGGCCAAACCTAGTTGGCCGTTTGCGCCGGTAATTAGAATGTTCATAAGAACTGATTATACAGCGTACAAGCACGGGTAGGGAACACCCATTATCAGTGGCTCACGCTGTTTCCAAAATTCTATTTTAAGTAGAATTGATTCAACAAATGGCTAAACAAGTTCAGATTCCGCAGATCAAGAGCTTTAAATCTGTGTCATCTGTGGATAAGTGACTAGATTTGAAAAGAAATGAGCACCTGTTTGTTGCTCATTTCACTAGAAAATTGATAATGCACCCTCCATCTTGTATCATTCCCGCATTGTTATGTCTACATGCGATCATTAAATGCAAACATGCCAACAGATTTAGATTTTCAGTGGTTTACCACTCCCATGCTTGATGTTCCCGATACCTTTTTAGGCGGGTTATATTTTGTTGTCTGGTTGCTGGTTTTTGGAGTCATTCTTTGGTTTGGCCAGGACACCTATCTTAAAGCATCCGGCCGGCAGTGGGGTCTAACCGTTCTATTTATGCTCCTCGCTGTTGCGGAAGTTATTCCTCGTTTTGAGCTTTCTGGAGGCACATTTTTGCCCCCAGTCAGTCAAGCTGGCGGAGCGACTATCGTTTATCGACCGTTGGGATTTACCAGTGTCGCCTTGGCGGCTTGGTACCTCAATCCGATGCTGGCTTTAATGGTGGGCATGGCGGAAGGGTTGAGTCGAGCGTTGTGGGGGTCGCATCAACTTTCTGAAATTTTTCACTATGGATTTATTGGCTGGGGGGTCAGCTTACTGGTTCAGCAAAAGATTAAAAGTCGCCGGTGGGCCGTTTTGCGTACCCCGCCTATCGCTTCAACTTTAGGTCAATTGTTGGTTGGCTGGCCGTTTGTATTTTTGGCAACCTTCTTCTTGGTTCCGGCCGGGTCTGCTTTTTTGCCCACGCTTGATCTGGCCCTTTCCACCGCTCAATCACAATGGCCCGTTGCCCTGCTCGAAGGGTTAATCAGCGGCGCGGTTGTCTGGCTAGGGCAACGATTGATTCAGCGCAAAATCGAATCAGGTTTGACCATTCCTCCTTTTGAACAAGACATGCGCTTTCAACAGCCACTTCAATTTTTGTTCTACTCATTAACCTTGCTTGTCTTGTTGGGGACGGCCGTTTCTATTGTGGGCTATGACTCAGCCCGAACCTTGATTCAAACCCAGGTTGCACATCAAGCAAATGAAGTGAGTCGTACTATTCCACCTTTTATCAGCACCCGCCAAAGCGTATTGCTCGAATGGGGCGATGACCCGCGGTTACATGGATCTGATTCTGCTCGTCAGCAGGAAAGCTTGAATGAACTTTTTTACGCCGGAACCTTTTTTCGCCGCCTCATTTTAGTTGATGGCTCTGGACAGATTCTCGCCAGTGTGCCTGCTGGGGAACCGGTATCGCTGAGCGAAGCGGAAGAACAGGCTCTTAAAAAGGTTGGGCAGTTGGACAGCCCTGATCAAGCACTTTCAAAAGAGCTGGATGAGCATCGTGTTGTCTTGTCGCTCATCACGCCGGCCAAAGCCCCGCAAGCGGCCGAAACAAATGTGTCTAATGTGTCTGCTAATAAGGGTGAAACGTTGTTTTTGATCGGCCGCATTCCTGATCAAATTCTAAGCGAGCTTGTACGGGGTTTGACAGTCGGGACGGGTGGCACTGGGTATATCATTGGTGAAAACCAGTTGATTCTGGCCCATTCCAATGGTACAGAATGGCCAGATTTTGAGAATGAGCTGCCAAGTGGAGGCATTGTCCTACCAGCTCCAAGCAACCTTGATACCAAAGGAGTCTTTACTGTGCGGCCGGATGTGACAACCAATGAGCGTGAGTTGGAATACCGTACATCTCCTGGAGATGGGCATCCGTGGACCGTTGTGGTCGAAGTGCCTATGGCAATTGTCTTGCAACAGACCTTCCGTTTGGTCGCTCGTATTTTCCTTATCATTTTAGGAATGACCGTCCCCTTCGCCTTTTTCTTAATGACTCAGAGTTCGACAATTGCTTACCGACTTAAGAATCTGGTTGCCGCAGTTGAGCATATTCCAGTCAGAGAGCCAGGGCAGGTTTTAGTGCCGTTGAATGTGATGGGTGATGATGAAGTGGGTCGATTAGGCGCTGCGTTTCATAAGATGCAAATGAACCTTGATCAACAGATGGGGGAGTTAAATTTGCTGTTGAATGTTAGCCAGGGGGTTGCTCAGGTTCAACAGCAGATCAAGCCAGGGATCAATAGAATTTTAGAGCAGATCATTGACGGGACGGATGCGGCCGGAGCTAGAATTGTCGTAACTGTCTTAGGCGAACCCATCCGATTAGGAAATGGCGAGACAGAGCAAGCGATGGCACCATTTGATTTGGAGATCGAGTCGCTTCTCACCAATAATCAAGACCTTGTACTAACTTCATCTGAAGCACTCCATCGGGTATTCGGCTTTGCGGCCGATAAAGAACCTCCTTTTCAGTCGGCCATCGCCTACCCGCTGCGCGGGTCTAACCAAGCTGAATATGGCTATATGTGGCTTACATGGCTGAAGCCACACGTTTTTCGTGAAAGCGAGCGTAGCTTGATTCGGTCTTTGTCAGAGCAAACGTCGGTAATGGTACAAAATTGGTACTTTTATCTAAACTTAGACCGTCGCCGACGCGAATTGAAGGCGGTGCTAGATGCCACGGTTGATCCGGTGATTGTGATTGATGCCAACAAGAAAATCTCCATGGTAAATCCGGCCGCTTACAAACAACTAGGCATCTCTGAGAGAATGCGACATGTACCAGCTAGTCATCTAATTCCTCAACCGGAACTCGTTGAAATTTTGACCGCACCTTATGAAAAAGGGACGATGATTGAAGAAATCACATTAGATAATGGAAAGACCTTCAATGTGACAGTTTCGGTTATCCTGGCTCAAAGCGGTAAAATTGCAGGTCGAGTTGCGGTTTTGCGTGATGTATCTAAGATGAAAGAGATTAGCGAGATGAAGTCAGACTTTGTACGGCTTGCCTCTCATGATTTGAAAGATCCGATTACAATTGTTAATGGCTATATTCAAATGCTGCCTTTAACCGGCCCGCTAAACGACAAACAAAAAGATCAAGTTGACCGCATACAAGGGGCGATGAACTCGATGCAGAAATTGGTCGAAGATTTACTTAACATTACCCGTCTTGAAGCAGGTTTGGCTCTTGAACGCATGCCGGTTTCTATTCCAGACATTTTTGCGTCGGTGGTACATACATTCGAGCCGATGGCTCAAAGCGTAGGAAACCGGCTTATTATTGAGCTTGCGGATCGTATCCCACTGCTTAGTCTAAACCCTACTTTTGCACAACAGGCGATTTCGAATCTAATTTCAAATGCGTTGAAATATGCCCCCAATAGTGGTGATGTACTGATCAAGGCGGAAGTTATGGGTGAGGAGATCGTTATTAGCGTGACGGATCGAGGTGTTGGAATTCCAGCAGCAATTCAAGGGCGATTGTTTGAAAAGTTTTTTCGGTTTTCGCAACCGGGGCAAGCTCGTTCAAAAAGTCATGGTTTAGGGCTTTCTTTTGTCACGCTTGTCGCGGAACGGCATAATGGCCGAGCTTGGTTTGAAAGTGTAGAGGGGGAAGGATCGGTATTTTATTTGTCTTTTCCAAATGAACCAGCATCTTATTAGTTATGTTTTGAGTATCTTTTCAACAATCTGGGGAAAAGCACCCTTCGACAAGCTCAGGGTGCGCATCCTGAGGCTTCGGCGTGAGCTCAGTCGAACGCTTGTCGAAGGGTATCTCCCTCCTTTTTAAGAAGTTACTGTTTTAAGCTAAAATTGATGAGTAATTTTAGAATTACTCGTCACACACTTTTTTTATGTCAATCTTGAGATTTTTCAAGACAGTTGCGGTTATTTTTAATTTTGTATTGGGGGCCTTAGGGATATTTGGTTATATCTGGCGGCCGATTTTCCGAGCTGGCACCACGGCCGCACCTTACTGGCTGGTGCGACTATATTCTTGGTTATCACCACGCGGGACAGCAATTATGCTGGCACTGTGGGTTCTCTTTCTGCTGCTTTCCCTTATTGGTCGGCTGACTACAAAAGATGGAGGCAAAAGTTTTAACCCTCTGGTAAGCACCTTGCGTATCGGGCTTATTATCGCCGTTATTGCCGCTATCCCTTCCTTTTTGGTAAAGCACTCGCACATTAGCTCTGAAACTTATAATTCCGGCAACTACAATTTATTAAGAGAGACGAGTTTTGGTAAGACAAGCCTGATGTTGGTGGAATGCACTGACCCTGGGCAGTTTTCCTGTCGGCCGATTGAAAGAGCCAATATTGCAATACCTCTGCCTCCAACCCCAATGCCAACCCGTGTGGTGGTCATAGAAGGTGTTGAAGTGATATTAGCCCCGAATTATATTCCGACTGCGACACCTCCTGTTGAATTTGGCATTAAAGCAGACAGCGGTGATCTAGGCATCCGCGTGGGTACGCAATGGAAAATTCTAGCAACACCAAGCGCAATCCTTGAAACGACACCCGAGCCTAGCGAATAGAAATGATCAAGCTCTCAGGACTGACTAAAAACTATAGCTTGAACCCTGTTTTACGTGGGGTGAATCTGCATGTTAAAGAGAATGAATTTGTTGCATTAGTTGGCCCAAATGGAGCTGGGAAAACAACACTTTTACGAATTGTGGCAACTCTTCAACGGCCGGGAGCCGGAACGGTAACCGTTGGTGGCTGGTCACTCCCGAACGATGCTGATCGAGTACGTCGTCACATTGGCATGATTTCACATCAGCCGATGGTATATGGCGATTTAAACGCCATTGATAACTTGATGTTTTACGCGGGGCTTTATGGGCTACAGGAACCAACTGATAGAGTGATGACCCTATTAGATACCGTTGGGTTGAAACGACGAGTCAATGACCCGGTACGAACCTTTTCGCGTGGTATGATGCAGCGTTTAGCAATTGCACGTGCAACCTTGCATGACCCCGATGTGTTGCTTCTAGATGAACCTTATACGGGACTGGATAGTGCGGCCGTTCATTTGCTTAATGAATTATTAGCCGAGCAACATGCAATAGGTAGAACGATCTTGATGATTACCCATGATTTTGTAAATGGGCTTTCTCAATGCCAACGCGTTGCGATTTTGAATAAAGGCAAAATTGTGACTGAAATTGATACACGTTCTGTAACGACAGGCGAATTTATAGATTATTATCGCTCAATCACTCAACCCAAACTGTAAAAACTTTGATTTGAGTGATTTCTGCAACTCTTTTCGGTTATCCTTCGTGCTTGTCATATAAATATTGAATAGGTATATGGTACTACGAGCGATAAACAGTTTATCTTAGTTAGGTATCAGGGAATAGAACTACTTTGGTATAATCGTTTGTAGCCTGCTTGCCAAATTTCTAAACTATGTTGCTTCTAGTGAGCTTAAAATTGCTAGTTATGCCGTACATTGAATACTTAGAATACTTAGCAAAAAGAACTAGTGCACTGTCACATCTAAAGATTAGGGTTAGTCAAAGATATGCTTATCCTAAAATCAATCTGTGACGAAGCACTAGGTAACCAATAGCTAGCAATGTCTTTTAAGAATAAGTTAGTTTTTATTCTCTAAAAAGAGTACTTATTAGTTACACATAGCTCCACAAACTTGGTTGCAATCGGACTTTTTAAATTTATAATCAGCTATAACAAAATTATTGATTAAAGGCATTCTAAAATGGCCAGCAAAAAAACAAACAAACGCAAAAAAGTTCTACTTGTTGATGATAATCATGAAACCCTTGAAATTATCAGGCATCTTATCGAGCTGCGCGAAGCTCAGATTGATGTTGTAGATGCCCCTTCGGCCGAAGAAGGCATGCTTAGTTTGTCAGGTATTGATGCTTTGGTGACGGATTTGCGTTTGCCTGGTATGAGCGGCATAGACTTAATCAAACGTGCTCACCGTAGAAACAGCAACCTTCCTGTGATTATTATCTCTGGAGTGAATGAGTCTGACGCAAAATCACAAATTGGAAATACCCCGATTGTCGCTTTTGTATCTAAACCGTATAAGCCCGATCAGCTTATCGATTTGATTATACATACGGTTTGGGGGGACGACGCTCCTGGAAATGGTGCCGCATCTAACGCCTACAAACAATCGGCCGTGGCTAAGTTGCCAGAGCCACCTGCCGCAATTATCCATGCACCATTGTCATCAGGGGCTATTTCCAGTTTAGAGAAACTACAATCAGGAACCCACGCTTATCAAGTGGCTTTGTGGGCACTTGACGGAGCTTTACTTTACGTTTTTAACGAAAAAGAACGATCCGCTATCGAAAAGCTTGGGAAACTTGGGATTTCATCTATTGCAAGTGGGCTTGAGATGCTGGTTCGTAGTGGTAGTAAACCAACTCGCCTAATAACTATACTTGATGGCGAACCTTATCAAATTGTTTTAGCTTACATCAAAAGCAAAGAAGACTTTTGTTTGGCAATCGTTGTCGATGGGGGTGTGAAATTAGGTGTGATTTTAGGCGCTGTGCAGCGGACCGTGGCTGATTTGGCCATTCGCCTAAACTCAGCACCTGCTCAACCGGCAGAGCCAGTAAAGCAAGCGGTGACAAACAAAAAGGCAATAGCAACTGCGCAAGCTCGACCTAAAAAGCAAACACAAACCCCGCCAGCTCGACCCAAAAAGCAAGTGCCACAACCCGTTATCCAAGTGAATCCAATTGCTTCGGATGAGGATTTGGAAAAACTTCTCAATACTTTTTCAGAAGAAATTATTAATGACAATGAGTTAGATAACTTTTGGGCAAGTGACCCCGTGTTGACCTCCTCCAACGTTAACACACAACCGGTTAAAACAGAGACAGTAACTGAACTAACTCCTACTGCGGTTGCATCCAACAAGCCGGAAGGAAAAGTAAAAGAAGCGACTCCAAAACCAATTGAAATTGATCCAATTGCTTCGGATGAGGATTTGGAAAAACTTTTAAATGCTTTTTCAAGAGAAGCTGTTAGCGACAGTGAGCTAGATAACTTCTGGGAAACCGAGCCTGACCTTTTGGGGGACCGGGCGCAAACACAAGATATTGTCAAACCAGCTCTTGAACCTATTCAATCTAAATCAGCTGATGCTCCGGGTCTTGCAGGTATTTTGGTTGACCACGATGATGTTGTGGATGAGCGATGGGAAGAAGTTAGAGGGATGCTGGCGGTAGAAAATGAAGCTGAAGAGTTTTGGGAACAAGCCGTAGAAGAGGATTTAACCTCATCTAATTTAACTTCATCTAATTTAACTTCACCTAGGGACGAAGTGGAAATAGTAGGCTCAGAAATGTTGTCATATGAAGAAGCTTTAGAAAGAGGGTTACTCGGTGACTAGCCTGTATTAAGTTTAGGCTAGATTGTTTAGTCGATATTGCTATGTTAGAATGGCAATCGAAATTTTAACTAGGAGAATCTTGTGTCTAAAGAAATAATTGCAACAGAAAATGCACCGGCCGCAGTTGGGCCGTACTCTCAAGCTGTCAAAGTTGGATCGATGGTTTATACCTCTGGCCAAATCGGCTTAAATCCTGATGGTAGCGGCATGGCGGATGGGTTAGAGGCACAGGCCCACCAAGTATTGAAAAACCTATCAGCGGTTTTAGAAGCGGCCGGTTCAAGCCTCGGCAACGTCGTAAAAACAACCGTCTTCTTGTCAGACATTAATGATTATAAAGTTGTTAATGGTATCTACGCGGAATACTTCACGGGTGCGCCACCCGCTCGGTCGGCCGTAGAAGTCGCCAATTTACCATTAGGTGCTTTGGTTGAAGTTGAAGCGATTGGTCTGATCGGTTAACTAAAAGTTTGGGCGAAATACAAAATGGCTGCATTGATTAAAATTTCAATGCAGCCATTTTTGTTTTATTGACAAAATAAGGCACTCAGAAGCTTTTAAAAGTCAAAGAGTGATTAGTCGCTAGCAAGTTCATGCTTGATTCGTGCCAACATTGCCGAGTCAACCGGGTAGGCTCTAAATATGAGGGCTGATAATAGGTAAAAAGCAAAAGGTATCGTGGTCGTGGTTAATAATATTCCATATAAGGCTAAATCTGTTTGCTCTACATTGGCCCGATAGCCAGTAAACGCCAGCACGTAGCCGGGGATTGCCCCGCCTAACCCCAGTCCGGTTTTTTGAGTAAATGTTTGCACTGCGGCTACCGCCCCTTCTGCTCGATATCCATGTTTCCACTCTGTATAATCAACCGAATCGCCAATCATGGAAAAAATAAGTGGAATCGCACCACCTGTTCCGACTGCACTGATAAAAACCGATACCATAATCCAAAAAAGAGAGGTGTAAGGGAGGAAGCTACGCATGCCGACTCCGGCCGCAGCCAAGCCTAGCAACAGCACCATAAAATTTCGCTTTTCAAACCGATTGCCAAATGTGTGAAAAATGACGACACCCAATAAAACGGCCGGTAAAGTGACAATGCCTGACAGGCTAAAATAGTCGACATTACCCAAGTTGTAGGTGTAATAAAAAATCGCTGTACCGCCGCTTAGCCCCACTCCGATATTAACAGCGATAGTTGACAGAAGAATGACGCCTAATGGCCGGGTATTAAACAAAATCGTGTACAGATCACGGAACGCATATCGTTCATCCCGTTTGGGTAATACACGTTCTTTGACCCCCCAGGTCCCCAGTGCCGTAATAATGACAATCAATATCGCGTAGATAATCATTGTCGTTTGCCATCCTTCGACCGGACTTTCGAACCTATTTACCAACGGGATGGTTAATGCTGAAACTGCGGTATAAACCAGCAAAAAAGCGATCCCTTTAATCCCCGAAATCGAATTCCTTTCCGCTGAATCGGCCGTCATTGCCGGTAGCAATGCCCCAAGTGGTAAATCCATAAATGGGAATGTAATGCCCAGCGCTAAATAAGTGATATAGGCGATGAGCAATTTTCCAGATGGCGCCATGCTGGGACCCAGCCATAGAAGCACAAAGTTTAGCGCACAAACCAAGCTGGCTAAGACAAGATACGGCCGGAAGCGGCCCCAACGAGTGTAGGGTAGGTGGTCAACTACATAACCGACAATAGGGTCACTCAAGCCATCGAGTATGCGGGCAATTAGGAACAGCGTGCCGACGGCCGCCGGATTGAGCCCCACGACATCAGTGTAGAAAATAAGTAGGAAGCTGTTAACCGTTGCCATGACCGGTACACTGGCGGCATTGGCCCAAAAGAAGGCGTTTTTCTCACGCCATAAAATCGGATCTGTAGTTTGTTTGGGTGAGGTAGTTACTGTCACGGGTCCCATAAGTTTAGCTGGCTTGCCACTTTTTTCACGGTATGATTCAGCCAATCTTTTATAAGTTGGATGCTAGATGCTAGATGTTAGTTAGCCTAGCTACCAACCTCTAATATCCAACCTCTGATTATCTCAAAAAAATATGAATTTATACGACGTAATTATTCGAAACGGGACAGTCTACGACGGTTTAGGCGGTGATCCTTTTGTAGCAGATGTGGCTTTAACCGGTGATACAATCGCCGAAATCGGCCCGAATTTAGCAGGAATGGCTGATTTAGAAATCGATGCGGCCGGGCTGGCGGTGGCCCCAGGCTTTATCAATATGCTCAGTTGGGCGGTTGAGTCACTGCTGCATGACGGCCGTTCGCAAAGCGACATTCGGCAAGGGGTAACCTTGGAAGTAATGGGAGAAGCGTTTTCGTTTGGCCCCATTACCGACGAGATGGCCGCAAAAGAAGGGGGGCTGATGGGGAATAATCATGATTATTATTATGATGTTCCGTGGCGTTCTCTGCGTGAGTATCTTGACCATTTGGTTGAACGGGGTGTCTCCTGTAATGTGACTTCTTTTATTGGCACGCACACCTTGCGCCGGTACGTGATGGGGGCAGATGACCGGCCGCCAACGGCTGAAGAACTTGAGAAAATGTGCCAATTGGTGCGCCAAGCGATGGCAGAAGGGGCTGTCGGCATGTCGGCCGCACTCGTTTATCCTCCGGCCGCATTTGCAAAAACGGACGAACTCATCGCCCTATGTAAGGTGGTAGCAGAGTTCGATGGCGTTTACATCTCCCATCTGCGTAGCGAAGGGGATTCGTTTTTAGAGGCGTTAGACGAGTTTTTAACGATTTTGCGAGAGGCGAACGTGCGGGGTGAAATTTATCATCTAAAAGCGGCCGGACACACCAACTGGCATAAAATGGATGAGGCGATTAAAAAGATAGAAGCGGCGCAGGCAGAAGGGCTGGATGTGACGGCCGACATGTATCTGTATCCGGCCGGGGGAACCGGGTTAAAATCGATTGTGCCATTATGGGCGCATGATGGGGGGAACGAAGCCCTCATCAAACGTTTAAAGCATCCGGTTACACGCGGCCAGATCAAACAGGAAATGGATGTGGTTTCAAAGGATTGGGAAAACTTTTGGGCGGCAACCCGATCCCCGGCCGACATCTTGATCAGCCAAATCGTAGACCCTGATCTCAAACATTTAATCGGCAAATCGATTCAAGAGATTGCAGATTTACGCGGCACAACACCAAAGGACGCCGCACTTGACCTTTTGATTGAAGATAATTGTGGAACGATGGCGATTTACTTCATGATGTCGGAAGAAAATATCGAAAAACAGATCAAATTACCGTGGGTTAGCTTTGATTCTGATGCGGGATCGGTAGCACCTGAAGGGGCGTTTTTGAAATCAAACCCTCATCCACGCACCTATGGCAACTTTGCTCGTTTGCTGGGCAAATATGTGCGGGATCGCCAGGTGATTCCGCTGCAAGAGGCGGTGCGCAAGCTGACTAGTTTCCCAGCAGCGGTGTTGAAATTAAAGGATCGGGGCCAATTGGCGGCCGGTTTTAAGGGTGATGTCGTTGTCTTTGATCCGGAAACAATTGCTGACCATGCGACGTTTGCCTACACCCATCAATATGCAACCGGCGTGCGAGATGTGTTTGTGAATGGCACAATCGTTTTACAAGATGGAGAGCATACCGATGCCCGGCCGGGGCAAGTTGTTGTGCTTGGGCAATCGTAAAAAAGCTAATTTAGATAATTGTTCAGCAGATGTAAATATTTTCGTAGGCCGTGGGCGTTCCCCTCGGCCGGGTCTACGCCACCGGAGAACAAATTTGCTCTTCGGAGACAACTCAATACCGGTGGCGTAAACTTCTACACAAGGGACTGAACAATTACAAATTAAGAACAAAAAAGGAATTTAACCGAATGATATTTAATTTTGAAAATCAAGTCGTACTCGTCACCGGCGGATCACGTGGCATCGGCAAAGTTATCAGTCAAATGATGGCAGAAGCAGGGGCGACAGTTGTCATCAATTATCGGTCAGACAAGGCTTCGGCCGATGAAACGCTTGCTAGCCTGGCAGGTGAAGGCCACATCACGGTGCAAGCTGACATGGCAAATCCGGCCGACCTCGAAGCACTTGTAGAGACTGTCATCAGCACTTTCGGCCGTGTCGATGTCCTCGTCAACAATGCAGGCATTTTTATCGATCATCCTGCGCTTGACACCAGCTTCG